>JAYRVK010000020.1:0-6560 GCA_041918555.1 Sandaracinaceae bacterium | reverse complement strand
GGCGTGGGGGCCGCGCGCCCGGGCGCCGCGCGGGGCCCCCCCGTGCCCCCATCCCCCGGGGGGCACGGGCCGCGCGGGGCCCGGGGGGGCGGGGGGGGGGGCCGAGCGCACCGGGCCGCTCTCGTCGTCCTCGTCCGCGAGGGACGGCGGTCGCGAGGAGGAGGCTGCGGTCGTGGCGTCTCGGGTCGAGGCGACGAGCTCGGAGGGCGCGCGCGGCGGGGGCGGCATGGGGGGCTCGTCGTAGGCGAGAGTGCCGCGCGCCGCGGTGCCGTCCGAGATCGTCTTCGCGCGCTTCGCGATGCCCTGCGCGGCGAGCGGGAGGAGCGCGCGTCGGAGCTCCTCGGCGGTCTGGAAGCGCTGCGCGCGGTCCTTGTGGAAGGCCTTGTGCACGAGCTCGGCCCACGCTGGATCGAGATCCGGGCGCCGCGTCGAGAGCGGGATGTACGCCCCCGAGCCGATCCGCACGAAGAGCTCGCCCACGGTCGCCGCCTCGTACGGGAGCTTCCCGACGAGCGCCTCGTAGAGCATCACGCCCATCGCGTAGACGTCGGTGCGCGCGTCGACCGACTTCCCGCTCGCCTGCTCGGGCGACATGTAATACGGCGTCCCGACGAGCGTGCCCTCCGCGGTCAGTCGCGTGGCGCGCGGGCTCAGCTCGAACTTCGAGACCCCGAAGTCGAGGATCTTCACGCGCTCTTCGCCGTCGTCGTCACGGAGCAAGAAGACGTTCTCGGGCTTCAGGTCGCGGTGGATGATCCCGGCGCCGTGCGCGACGGTCATCCCCTCGGCGACCTGCACCATGATGCTCGCGAGGCGCTCGGGCTCGATCGTGCTCCGCGCCTGGAGCTCCTCGTAGAGCGAGCGGCCCTCGAGGAGCTCCATGAGGATGTACGCGGAGCCGTCCTCGAGTCGCCCCGCGTCGTACGTCTCGACGACGTGCGGGGTGCCCAGCGTCCCCGCGACCTTCGCCTCGCGCAGCAGGCGCTTCATGAAGCGCGGCCGATCCGCGTAGCGCGCGCGCACGACCTTGAGCGCGCGGCGGTGCCCGGTGAGGCGGTGCTCCACCTCGTAGACGACGCCCATGCCGCCGCCACCGATCCGGCGGATCACCTCGAGCTTGCCGAGGAGGACCTGGCCGGGCGGGTGCTCGTCCGGATCGCTCATCGCCCCTTACGCTACGCCTCCCCGCGCGGCTCGCGCCACTCGAGCGCGCCGAGCTCGATCAGGAGCGCGATCCGCGCCAGCGGCCCGCTCGCCGCGATCTGCGCGGGCCCGCGCGGCGCATCGAAGCGCGCGCGGAGCGCGAGGAGCGCGGCGGGCAGATCGCGCGGCGCCTCGCCCGCGGCCGCCAGCGCGTGGGTCGCGAAGCGCGGCTCGCCGTGCAGCGCCAGCCATCGCGCGGCGCCCTCCTCGAGCATCGCCCACGGATCGAGCTCGATCCGGAACGCGCGCGGCGGGCGCTCGAGCTCGCGATAGAGCGCGGCCGAGCCCTCGCTCCACTCGAAGAGCGAGAGGAGCCGTCGGCGGCCGTGCTCGCCGAGGTGGTGCACGAGCTCCACCGGATCGAGGAGCCCCATCCCGACCAGGGCCTCGCCGAGCCGGCCGCGGTAGCGCGGCAGCGCGGCCAGCGCGAGGTCGAGCTCGAAGCGCGCCAGCACGCCCGCCTCGACGAGCGCCTCGCCGAAGAGCTCGCTCGGCTGGTTCGAGGTGACGAACGCCGGGACGCCGTCCACCACGTACACCTCCTTGCGGATCGCGCCGCGCTCGCACAGCAGCAGGCCGGTCTCACGCGCGCGCAGCAGCTCGCCCAGGATCCCGACCATCGTCCGCGTCCCGAGCTCCCAGCGCTCGGCGGTCTCCCGGAGCTCGACGAGCCGCCGCGCGGTGGGGGTGCGGCGCGACGAGGGGATGAAGCCGGCGATCTCGGGGATCGTCTCGACGCGGCGCGGCTCGCCGTCCGACTCGCGCAGGCGGTCCGTGGGGAGCACCTCGCCGACGGTGACCGCGCGGACCAGCTCCGCGAGGCCGAAGTCGCCGAGGGACTCACCCTCGCGCTCGACGGCGTAACGCGTGGGCTCGCTCTCGGGGCGCGTGTCGCGCCCGAACGCCGCCTGCTCCACGGTCTTCTTGAGCGCGTGGTGCTCGGCGGTGGAGGTCGCCGCGTCGAGCGCGCCGACGACGAGCGCGCCGAGCTCCGCGCGGCACGCGGCCTCGTGCCCGCGCACGAAGGGGAGGAGCTCGCCGCGGAGCGCGGACGCCGACGCGGTGCGCTGCTCCGGCCGGCGCTCGAGCGCGCGGAGCACGACGTCGGCGAGGCCCGCCGGGAGGCGGGGCGCGACCTCGCGAAAGACGGAGACGTCTCCGTCGCGGATCGCCAGCAAGATCGCGATCTCGGTTGCGCCCGCGAAGAGCGGGCGGCCGGCGAGGAGCTCGGCCAGCACCACCGCCGCGGAGAAGACGTCGGCGCGCGCGTCGAGCGATCGGCCGTCGATCTGCTCCGGCGCGAGGTACCCGAGCTTGCCCTTGGCGCGCGCACCCTCGGGGCCGGCGGGACGCGTGGGCCGCGCGATCCCGAGATCCCCGAGCTTCACGTCGCCGTGGACCGAGAGGAACACGTTCGACGGGCTGACGTCGCGGTGCACGACGTTCAGCGCCGCGCCCGCGTCGTCCGCGAGCGCGTGCACGGCCTCGAGCCCGGCGAGGAGCTCGGTCGCGATCCACGCGGCGGTCGTGGCGTGGAGCGCGCGGCCGGACGCGCCGAGCCAGCGCGTGAGGCGCCAGAGGTCGACGCCGAACACGTACTCGAGCACGAGGTATGGCGAGCCCTCGTCGACGCCGTGGTCGAGCACCGCCACGACGTTCGGGTGCGCGATCCGCGCCCCGAGGCGGACCTCCTCCTCGAACATCGCGCGGCGGGTCGGATCCTCGGCGAGCTCGGGGAGGAGGCGCTTGATCACCACCGCGCGATCCCCGCCGGCCGTCTGCGGCCAGAGCGCGCGGTACACCTCGGCCATCGCGCTCACCGCGATCCGGTGCGCGAGGCGGTAGGGGCCGATGTCGCGCGTGGGGGCGTCGTCGAGCGGAGGGCGCGGCATCGCTCAGCCGCCGTCGAGGCGCGCGCGCAGCTCGCAGAGGTTCTCCACGCAGCGGCGCTCGCTCGTGCAGTCGCGATCGGTCTCGCACTCGAGCACGCAGCGCTGCGCCGGGCCGCACACGAGCGGCACGGGGCAGTCGCTGGTGTAGATGCAGAGCTCGGCGATCGGCTCCTCGCACGCGTTCTCGCCGGAGGCGACGTCGAGCGAGCAGCTCGCGCCGGGCGGGCAGTCGCGGTCGGTCACGCACGCGGTCGTGCAGGTGCCGAAGCGGCACTCGAGCCCCGCGCCGCACTGGCTCGTCAGCGTGCAGCTCGCCTCCTCGGGGAGCTGGCACGCGCCGCCGGAGCCGACGTAGAGACAGCGCAGCCCGGCGCCGCAGTCGCGCGAGTCGACGCACTGGCGCCGACAGCGCTCGAGCCCGCAGATCAGCGGCTCCGCGCAGTCGCTGTTGAGCGAGCACTCGCTCCCGCTGCGCAGCCCCGGTCGCTCGCAGGCGAGCACGAGGAACGAGAGCGCGAGGATCGCCGTCGCCCGCGTCATGGCCAGAGCACCGTCCGCGGCATCCAGTCGTCGCCGCCGCTCGTGCCGTCGCCGAGCTGACCGCGCTGGTTCGAGCCGAAGCAGAGGAGCGTCGCACCCGTGCGCGCGCACGTGTGCGAGAGCCCGGCCGCGATCTCGTCGACGCGCCCGAGCGAGGGGACCACCTTCGGCGTGCGGATCTCCGGCATCAGCGCGTCGTCGAGGCCGCAGCGGCCCTGCGCGTTGTCGCCCCAGCAGAAGACCTCCGCGCTCGTGCGCAGGCAGGTGTGCGTCGAGCCGAGGGCGAGCTGCGTCGGGACCGTGATCGCGGGATCGGCCGGGGCGGTGGTCGCGGCGACGGGGACCGGGCTGCGCACCGGGATCGTGTCGTTGCCGAGCTGTCCGAGGAGGTTGGAGCCCCAGCACATCACGCCGCCGCCGACGACCGCGCAGGTGTGGGTCGTCCCGCTGCTCACGTGCGTCGCGCCGCGCACCGCGACGATCTCGGTGGGCGTCGGCACGTCGGCCCCGGCGACGCCGTGGCCCACCTGCCCGAAGCCGTTCTCTCCCCAGCAGTACACGCGGCCGTCGGCCACGATCGCGCACGTCGTGCTGCCGAAGGTCGCGACCTGCGAGGCCGCCGCGGGCAGCGCGACGAGGCTGGGCGTCGCGACCGCAGAGGCGCCGATCATCCCGAGGCCGAGCTGGCCCGCCTGGTTGTCACCCCAGCAATACAAATTGCTCGATGCGATCGCGCAGGTGTGGTCGCTCCCGAGGGCGAGGTCGCTCGGCGTCGCGGGCAGGCCCACCACCGCCGCGGGGCTCGTGCGGGGACCGCCCGCCGCGCCGGTGCCGAGCTGCCCGCGATCGTTGGCGCCCCAGCACGAGAGCCCGGTGACGCTCGTCGCGCACGAGTGGCTCGCCCCGCCGCTCGCCGTGCTCACCCCGCCGAGCGCGTGGCGGAACGGGGTCGGCGCGTCCGAGGTCCCGCCGTTCCCGATCTGCCCGTCCGTGTTGCCGCCCCAGCAGCGCAGGTCGGTCGCCGATTGGAACGCGCAGGTGTGATCCAGCCCCCCCCCCATGTGCGGTGGTCCCGGGGGGAGCGCGGCCATCGCGCCGGCGTCGGTGCCCGCGTCGGTGCCGCCCGCGTCGGTGCCGCCCGCGTCGAGCGCGCCCGCGTCGAGCGCGCCGCCGTCGAAGCCCGCGTCGGGGCGCATCTCGGGCGGCCCACAGACCGTGGGCGACATGGTGTCGAGGCACACCGTCCCGTCGCGGCAGTCGCGGTCGGTGTGGCACTGCTCGCGGCAGCGGTGATCGGGCGCGCAGATCAGCCGCGCGTCGACCGCGTCGCAGTGGCTGTTGAGCATGCACTCGTCCTCGTAGGCGTCGCGGCAGCCGCGCATGCCCGACTCGTCCGCCTCGCAGCGCGCGCCGGGCGGGCAGTCGCGGTTCGTCTCGCAGGCGTTGGTGCAGCGGCCGTGTCGGCAGACGAGGAACGGGTCCGCGCAGTCGCTCGCGAGCGTGCAGCTCGCCTCGGACGGGAGCTGACACGCCCCGAGCCCGTCCGGGTCGCGCACGCAGTCGAGCCCGAGCGGGCAGTCGCGCTGAGCCCGGCACTCCACGCGACAGCGCCCGAGCCGGCACACGAGGCTCGCGGCGCACTCGGTGTTGAGCTCGCACTCGCCGCCCGGCTCGAAGTCAGGACGCGCGCACGCCGCCGCCGCGAGGTGCGCACAGAGCAGCCAGGGCAGGTGGGTTCGGCCGGGGGATCGGGCCATCGGCGGGGCTCCGAGGAAGACGTCGCGGACCGTCGTGAACAAAGGTACCAGCGTCGGCTTGATCATGGTGTACGAAGACTGCACAATGGCGCTGTCGGGCCATCCCCTTCGGGTCGGACAGGAGCAGTCGATGATCCAACGTGCCGTGCTCGCCTGCGCGCTCGCCCTCGGAGGGTGCGTCTTCGGTGACGACCTCGGGTCGAGCGCGGGCGATCTTTCGGTGACCGACCAGTGCGAGATCGGCGGCATGGGCGTGCTGCCCTCGGGCGACGCCGCGAGCGGATCGATCGTGGGCACCGATCTGGGCGCCACGGGCAGCTGGACGCATCACTCCGTGACGCACGGCGTGATCCTCGCGACGCCCGACTGGGTCTTGTGCCGCATCAACGGCGCGCGCCTCGGCGACTTCGCGGGCGCGGCGACGCTCGGCGGGGTGTCGGGCTACGAGTACCGCGTGAGCGTGCAGGACCGCGGCACGCCCGGCGATCCCACGATCGTGCCCGGCACGCCGACCGTCGAGGCGCTGAGCGCGACGCGCTCGTACCGGCCCACGCGCTCCATCGAGGGGCACCTCGCGATCACCGAGGACCTCGCCCGGGTCACGATCCCCGCGGAGCTGCCCGTGACCGAGGGGGCCCCGGGCAATGGGATGGCCGTGATCACGCTGACGCGCGCCGACACCCTCGACACCGTGCGCTGCCGCTACCACGGCAACGGCGTGCGCAACCGCGGCGGCGACGCCTACGTGCTGCGGCACTGCGTCGGTCGCGGCGGCTCGCCGGAGCTCCTCGCGGGCGACGCCGTCGACGTCTCGTCGCTCACGCTCCACGTCCAGAGCGGCGACTCGCACTCGTCGGGCTGCAGCAGCCACACGACGGTGGAGCTGGATCTCGAAGTCACGCCGCTGACGGTGATCGAGCCCGCGCGCGACTTCTACCGCATCGCGCTCTTCGACTCGACGGGCGCCGAGGTGCTCGTGAGCGAGGGGACGCTCGCGAGCGGCGACTTCGAGATCGTGGATCTCTCGATCGCGCCCTGACGCGCTCAGTGGGTGTCGAAAAATCGATCGAGGCCAGGCCGTCGCGCAGCGACGGCCGTGGGCCGAGGGGGTCCCCACGCGAAGCGTGGGGAGCGAACGCGCGCCAGCGCGTTCGTACTGGGGTTGGGG
>JAYRVK010000019.1:0-11380 GCA_041918555.1 Sandaracinaceae bacterium | reverse complement strand
GGCCGCGTCGCCGTCGAAGCGGGGGTAGCTCGTGGTGAGCACGCCGATGCGCACGGGCTCACGGGCTCGGGCGGCGCAGGCGTCGCACCAGACCGAGCGCGAGCACGTACGGGAACGCCGTGAAGAGGTGATGGGGCCGGATGCCGCTCTGCTCGTCGGCGTAGACCGGCCGCACGGTCACGTCGCGGACGCGGAGCCTCGCGGTCGCGGCGCGGCTCAACAGATCGTTCGGGTACCCGTAGCCGGGCCACAGCCGATCGAGGGCGAGCCGCCGCCACGCATCGCGCCCCAGCGCGGTGTAGCCGCACTGGCTGTCCGTCACGTCGAGCCCGGTGGCGAGCCGCGTCAGCCGGCTCAGCGCGTGGTTCCCGACCCAGCGTCCGAAGGGCATGCGCCAGAACGCGTCGGGGTGCGAGAGGCGATCGCCCTTGGCGTAGTCGGCTTCGCCCTCGAGGATCGGCGCGAGGAGCGTCGCCAGATCGTCGGGATCCATCTGCGCGTCGGCGGCCATCACCGCCGCGACGTCCGCGCCGGCCTCGAAGGCGTGGCGGTAGCCGGTCGCGATCGCCGCGCCGGCCCCGCGGTTCTGGGCGTGCCGCACGAGGAGCACGCGCGGGTGGGCGATCGCCTCGACCCGCGCCGCCGTCTCGTCGACGCTCGCGTCGTCGACGACGACGACCTGGTCGACGAAGGCGGGGATCGTGCGGAGGGTCCGCTCGATCAGCCTCGCCTCGTTCCACGCCGGCACCACCACCGCGACGCGGGCTCCGCGCAGCATGCGATCACTCCACCGTGACGGTCTTCGCGAGGTTGCGGGGCTGATCGACGTCCGTCCCCTTGAAGTCGGCGACGTAGTACGCGTAGAGCTGCAGCGGGAGCACCGTGAGGAACGGCGTGAGCTCCTCGCGCACCGCTGCGATCTCGACGAGATCGTCCGACACCTCGCGGGCGGCGTCGTCGCCCTCGGTGGCGATCGCGATGACCCGCGCCTCGCGCGCCCTCGCCTCCTGCAGGTTGCCGAGCGTGCGCTCGTACCAGCCGTCCTTCGGACACAGCACGAGGACCGGGACGGTGGCGTCGATCAGCGCGATTGGCCCGTGCTTCATCTCGCCGGCCGCGTAGCCCTCGGCGTGCACGTAGCTGATCTCTTTGAGCTTGAGCGCGCCCTCGAGCGCGATCGGGTAGCTCGGCCCGCGCCCGAGGAACAGCACGTCGCGCGCCTCGTTGTACCGCTTCGCGAGGTTGGCCACGAGCTGCCGTGTCGACATCAGCGTGTCGCGCATGAGGTGCGGCAGGCGCGCCATGTCTTCGACGAGCGCGCGCGTCTGCGCCGCGTCGAGGCGGCCGCGCCGGTTCGCGAGCCAGACCGCGACCATGAGCAGGTTGGCGAGCTGCGTGGTGAAGCACTTGGTCGAGGCCACGCCGATCTCGGGGCCGGCGTGCGTGTAGAACGCGCCGTCGGCCATGCGCGGGATCGCGCTCCCGATCACGTTCGCGATCGCGAGCACCTTGGCGCCGCGCTCGCGCGCCTCCTTGGCCGCGACGAGCGTGTCGAGGGTCTCGCCCGACTGGCTCACCGCGATCACGAGGTCGCCCTCGCCGATCACCGGATCGCGGCCGCGGAACTCGCTGGCGATCTCGACGGTCGCGGCCACCCCCGCGAGGCGCTCGATGAAGTAGCGGCCCGTCATCGCCGCGTGGAAGCTCGTGCCGCAGGCGAGCAGGTACACGCGGCGCACCGCGGCCGCGTCGGCCGCGCTGAGCCCGATCTCGAGCTCGTTGATGTCGCCCCTCTCGCGATCGAGGCGGCCCCGCAACGTGTCTTCCATCGCGCGAGGCTGCTCGAAGATCTCCTTCAGCATGAAGTGCTTGAAGCCGGCCTTCTCGGCCATGACCGGAGACCAGTCGATGTAGCGGGGCTCGCGCTCGACGAGCTTGCCGTCGATGCGCGTGATGCGGGCGCCGCTCCGCTCGAGGACCGCCATCTCGCCGTCCTCGAGGAAGACCATGTTTCGCGTATAGGGGAGGAGCGCGGGGATGTCCGAGCCGCAGTAGGTCTCCCCGTCGCCGAGGCCCAGGACCAGCGGCGAGGCGTTCTTCGCGACCACGAGCCGGTCGGGCTCCTTCGCGGAGATGACCGCGAGCGCGTACGCGCCGTGGATCTCCTGGAGCGCGGCGCGGACCGCGCCTTCGATGTCCTTGCCGCGGCGCGAGTGCTGGTCGATGAGGTGCGCGACGAGCTCGGTGTCGGTGTCGCTCGAGATGGTGGCGCCGGCCTCTTCGAGGCGCGCGCGCAGCGACAGGTGGTTCTCGATGATGCCGTTGTGGACGACCGCGACGTCGCCGACGAGGTGCGGGTGCGCGTTCACCTCCGAGGGCCGGCCGTGCGTAGCCCAGCGCGTGTGGCCGATGCCGACGGTGCCGCGCGGGTCGGCGTCGGCGATCGCCTTCTCGAGGTTGCGCAGCTTACCGACGGTCCGCAGGACCCCGAGGGCCTTTCCGTCGAAGATGGCCGTGCCCGCGGAGTCGTAGCCGCGGTACTCGAGCCGCCGGAGCCCGTCGAGCAGGATGGGCGCGCACTGCGCGTCGCCCACGTAACCAACGATTCCGCACATGGTACTTCCCTCGGTGAGGTCACTCCCCGGACTTCGCGTCGCCGCCCGGCTATTCCTCGCGCGCCGCCGCGGCGGGGGCCGCGGGGAGCGCGTCGTAGGTCCCGATCACGGCGCCTTCGGCGTCGACGACGCGCACCGGCCCGTAGCGTCGCAGCGGCTCCACGATGTCGGCGGCCCGACCGACCGCGACGATGAGCGCTCGATCGGGCTGGATGTACGCTCGCGCGGCCTCGTGCGCCTGCTCGGGCGTCACCGAGCGGATCGCCGAGCGGTACGAGTCCCAGTAGTCGTCGGGCAGATCGAAGACGCGGAGCTGCTGGACCATCAGCCCGATGCGCGCGGGGGTGTCGATCTGCAGCGGGAACGAGTCGCTGAGGTAGCGCTGCGCGTTCACGATCTCGGCCTCGGGCGGGGCCTCGGCGACGATGCGATCGAGGTGCTCGAAGAACCCGGCCGCGGCCTCCGCGGTGACCTCGTTCCGGACGCGCGCGTACGCGACGAACGGCGCGATCTGCGCGCGTTCGACGACCTGGCTGTACGCCCCGTACGTCAAGCTCCGTTGCTCGCGCAGATCCATGAAGAGGCGCGACGCGGCGGAGCCGCCGAGGACCTGGTTCGCGACCTCGAGGCGGACGTACATCGGCGCGTTCCGCGCGAGCGCGAGGTTGCCGACGTAGATCGTGGACTGCTGCGACGCGGGGCGGTCGACGACCACCACCTCGCGCCGAGCGCGCACCGGTGGCGCTGGGTAGGCGGGCTCGCGCACGGTGCGCGTGCGCCAGCCGCCGAAGTGCTGCTCGGCCGCGCGCTGCACGGCGGCCGGGTCCACGTTGCCGACCGTGATGAGGAGGGTGTTCGTCGGCACCACGTGGTTGCGGTGCCAGCGCTGGAGGTCCGAGCGCCGCACGCGCTCGACGGACTGGGGGGTGGCGTCGATGCGCGCGTAGGGGTGGGTCCCGTAGAGCTCGCGGTAGATCGCGCGGCGCGCGAGGTACGGCGGGTCCTGGGCCATGAGGCGCAGGCGATCGAGCTCGCGCGCCTTCAGGCGGCGCAGCTCGGAGTCGGCGAAGCGCGGGTTGCGCGCGATGTCCGCGAGGAGCGCCATCGCGGGGTCGAGGTGATCGGCGAGCGCGCGGATCACGACGTAGACGTTCTCCTCGTCGTCGCCCACCTCGAGCTGCGCGCCGAGGAACTCGACCTCCTCGGCGAGCTGGGCGCTCGTGCGGGTGGTCGTGCCCTCCTTGAGCATCTGGCCCGCGAGGTGCGCGAGGCCCGGGAGCTCGGCGGGATCGCTCGAGCCGCCGCTCCGGATCACGAGGCGCAGGTACACGACGGGGAGGTCGCCGAACCGCACGGTGTTGAGCGCGAGGCCGGACGAGGTCGTCGCGGTCGCGATGTCGGGGAACTCGATGTCGCGCGGGGTGCCCGACTCGGGCGGGGCCTGTCGCTCGGGGATCGGGACGACCTCGACGGAGGTCCGATCCCCGATCGGCTCGGGCTCCTCGACGGGGACCTCGGTCCCGCCGCAGCTCGCGAGCGCGAAGGCCGCGACGGCGAGGACGAACGCTCGGCGCATCACTCCGCGCCTCCTTCCTGGGCCGCGGGCACCACGTCGAGCACGGTGCGGTTGGTCGCCGCGAAGTACTGCCCCGCGACGCGCTGGATGTCCGCGCGGCTGACGGCGACGTAGCGCTCCGTCTCGTCGCGGATCAGCTCGGCGTTGCCGTAGTACATCTCGAACTCGGCCAGGCGCTGGCTCCGCTGCAAGTTGGATTGCAGTCCGAAGATGAACAGCGAGCGCACGCGGTTGCGCGCCTTCTCGAGCTCTCGCTCGGTGACGCCGTCCCGCGCGACGCGCTCGATCTGCGCGTAGAGCCGGTTGCGTGCCTCCACGGGAGAGGCGCCCTGGGCCATCACGGCCCAGACGCTGAAGAGGTCCGGGCCGCGCCGGTCGTCGGTCCCGACGAAGATGTCCTGGCAGAGCTCCTCCTCCTTCACGAGCTCCTGATAGAGCCGCGAGGACTCCCCGTCGCCGAGGATGAGGCCCATCATCTCGAGCGCGTAGTGGTCCGCCTCGCGCGAGGGCGGGATGTGCCAAGCGACGTGGAACGCGGGGAGCGGCGCGTGCGAGTCCTCGAGCGTGTCGGCGCGCTCGCGGGTCTGCGGCTGGATCGGCTCCGGGCGGTACGGCGCCACCGGGCGGTTCGCGATGTCGCCGAAGTAGCGGCGCACGAGGGCCATCGCCTCGTCGGGATCGAAGTCGCCGGCGATCGAGAGCACCGCGTTGTTCGGCGCGTAGTAGGTGTCGAAGAACTCCTGGACCGCGCTGAGCGGCGCGTTCTGCAGGTCGCGCAGGTCGCCGATCGTCGAGTGCGCGTACGGCCAGTAGTCGCCGAAGGCGAGCTCGTTGATGCGGAGGAAGCTCATCGCGTAGGGCTGGTCACCGTAGCTCTGCCGCCACTCCTCCATCACGACCTGGCGCTGGTTCTCGAAGTTCTCCTCCGTGATCGCCAGCGAGCGCATCCGGTCGGCCTCGAGCCAGAGGCCGAGCGCGAGCTCGTTGCTCGGGAGCGTCTCGTAGTAGTTCGTGCGGTCGTGGCTCGTGGTGCCGTTGAGCTGACCGCCGCGGTTCATGATGAGGACGAAGTGCTCGCCCTTCGCGACGTTGGCCGAGCCCTGGAACATCATGTGCTCGAAGAGATGCGCGAAGCCGGAGCGGCCGCGCACTTCGTTGCGCGAGCCCACGTCGTAGTAGACCGACACCGCGACCGTGGGGACGGTGCGGTCGGGGTTCATCACCACGCGCAGGCCGTTCTCGAGGCGCTCGCGGCGGATGCTCAGCCCGCTCAGCGCCGAGCCGCTCGCCGGGGGGTCCGCCTGTTGCGCGAGCGCCAGCGCGGCGCCGAGCCCCCCGAAGACGAGACCTGCGGCGAGGAGCCACGGGGTGGTCTTCTTCATGGGCACCCCCTACCACGCGCCGCCGCCGGGAGCCACGCACGCGGGCCCACCGCGCACATTGACGCATCCCAATTCGACCCCTAGTCTACCCCCCCCTTCGGGCTGGAAACATGACCGCCGCCGTCCTCTCCATCGGCACCGAGCTCACCCGGGGCGAGCTCGTCAACACGAACGCCGCCTGGATCTCCGACCAGCTCACCGCGGTCGGCTGCGAGGTGGTGGAGCACGTCACCGTCCCCGACGAGCTCGACGCGATCCGCGGCGCGCTGCGTGTGCTGACTTCGCGTAACGCGTTCCTCGTCACCACCGGCGGCCTCGGTCCGACGAGCGACGACGTGACCGCGGCGTCGGTCGCGGCGGCGGCCGGCGTCGAGCTCGAGCGCCATCAGGCGTCGCTCGAGGCCATCCGTCGGCGCTACGCCGCCGCGGGCCGCGAGGTGACCGACGCCATCCTCAAGCAGGCGGATCTCCCACGTGGCGCGGACGCGCTGCCCAACTCGGCGGGTACGGCGCCGGGGTTCGCGCTCGACCTCGGCGCGTGTCGGGCCTTCTTCCTGCCCGGCGTTCCGCTCGAGATGCGGCGGATGTTCCTCGATCGCGTGCAGCCCCTCATCGGCTCGACGATCGAGCACAAGGTGCACCAGATCCGCCTCCGCACCTTCGGGCTGCCCGAGTCGGCGGTGGCCGCGCGGCTCGAGGGGCTCGAAGCCGAGCACGTCGGGGTGTGGCTCGGCTATCGCGCGACGTTCCCGGAGATCGAGGTCAAGGTCTGGGCGCGCACCAACGGCACGGCGAGCGCCGAGGAGCGCGTGGCCCTCGTCGCGCGCGAGGTGCGGAGCCGGCTCGGCGACATCGTCTACGGCGAGGGGGACGACACCTACGCGGCGTTCGTCGGGCGGCGCCTGCGCGCGCGTGGGCTCACGCTCGCGCTCGCCGAGAGCTGCACCGGCGGGCTCGTGTCCTCGATGATCACCGACGTCCCGGGGAGCTCCGACTACCTGCTCCTCGACGCGGTCACGTACTCGAACGCATCGAAGACCAAGCTGCTCGGCGTGTCGTCCGAGGTGCTGCGCGGTCACGGCGCCGTGAGCTCCGAGTGCGCCACGGCGATGGCGGACGGAGCGCGGCGCCTCGTCGACTCGGACCTCGCCGTCTCGGTGACGGGCATCGCCGGCCCCGGCGGAGGGACCGAGGAGAAGCCGGTCGGCACCGTCTGGATGGCGCTCGCGATGCGCGACGGAGAGACCGTGGCCGAGCACTTCGCGCTCTCCGGCGATCGGATGCAGATCCGCACGCGCGCCGCCTACCTCGCGCTGCGCACGGTCGCCCGCGCGGCCGCCGGCCACGCGTAGAGCGCGAACCGCCGTTCACGATCCCCGGAGGAGCGGGCCGGAATCCTCGACTCCCCCACGCAGCGCACGGGTTGCGTGGGTTCGGCTCGATGCCCCGTCTCCTCACGTCCGCTCTGGTCCTCTGTGCGGTCGCCCCGTCGGTCGCGTCCGCGCAGGGGTTCTTCCGCGCCCCGATCGCAGACCAGGGCGCGTCGCTCGTCTCGGCCAGCCACCACGACACGGTGGCCGACGCCGCGCCGGACGGAGGGAGCGTGCTCGCCGTGCACTTCGACAGCGACGTGGCGGTCGCTGGCCAGCTCGTCCGTTCCCTCGACGGGGGCCGGACGGTGGCGCTCGTGCGCACCGACCGCCAGGGCCGAGTGCGTTGGGTCCGCCGCTTCGCCGAGGAGGCGGGCCGCGGTCAGCCTCATGTGCGTTCCGTCGAGCGCGTGGACGCGCTCCCCGACGGAGGTGCCGTGATCGGCGGCGCGTTCGGCGTCGGCGGCGACGAGCAGGGGGTGCTCCTGCGGGTCGATGGGAGCGGCCGAACCCTCTGGACGCTGCAGCCCACCGTGACCAGCGACTACTCGCGCTTCGCCAGCGCGCCGACGCCGACCGGGACCGTGGTGGTCCTCGGCGAGTTCTTCCGCGGCCGCTTCCAGCTCCCCGGCGGACCCGCGTGGAGCTCGCAGCAGCGCTTCACGTCCTTCCTCGCCGAGGTCGACCTCGCGGACGGCCAGCTCCGTTGGGCGCGTCGGATCCTCGGCGATGGGCGCGACCTCGCGGTCGCGCCCGACGGGACCCTCGTGGTGGCCGGGCAGTTCCAGCGTCAGCTCCGCGTCGGCCGCTCGCTCCTTCGCGGGGCCGGCGATCAGGACGTGTTCGTCGCGCGGTTCGGGCCCGATGGCGAGCCGCGCGACGGTGTTGCGCACGGCGGGCCGACCGAAGATCAGCCGCGTGGCCTCGCGCTCTTGCCGGACGGTGGCTTCGCGGTGCTCGTCGGCGCTGGGCGGGCCGGCGGCGCCGAGGCGAACACGCTCATCGGGTTCGACGCGCAGGGTCAGCCGAGCTTCCGCCAGGCACTCGGTCCGCGGGCGATGCTCGCGCGCTCGCGCGGCCCGGGGCCCCTCGTCGTCGCGTTGCCCGGCGCCGCGCGGACCGTGGCGATCCGCGGGCGCCCCTACGATGTCGTCGACCACGTGGAGCTCGTGCGCGTGAGCGCGCAGGGCACCCGCGTCAGCCAGCGGCCCTACCGGTTCCCGGGGGTCGGCCTGCTCCTGCGCTCCCTTCACGCGCGCGCGGAGGGAGATCGCGTAGGCCTCTCCGGCGCGCTCACGGCCGGGCAGGCCTCGGAGTCGTTCCAGGTCTGGCTCGACGGCCCCGCGCGGCCGCACGCGGTGGTCGCCACCGTCGGCTCGGTGCTCTGAGCGGGCGCTCAATTCGCGCGGGCGCGGGAGCGCCCACCGCCGTCGTCGTCGTCGCCGAACGAGCCGTCGTCGTCCGACTCGGACCGGATCGCCTGATCGACGCCGTGCGCGACGCGGATCTGCTTCTCGAGCGCGTCCGCGACCTCCGGGTGCTCCGCGAGGAACGCGCGCGCGTTCTCGCGACCCTGGCCGAGGCGCTCGCCGAGCGCGCTGAACCAGGCGCCCGACTTCTCGACGACCCCGCACTCGGAGCCGAGGTCGAGGATCTCGCCCGTCTTGCTGATGCCCTGGCCGAACAGCACGTCGAACTCGCAGACGCGGAACGGCGGGGCGAGCTTGTTCTTCACCACCTTCACGCGCGTGCGGTTGCCGATCGCGCCCTCGCCCTGCTTGATCGTCCCGATGCGGCGGATGTCGAGCCGGACCGAGGCGTAGAACTTCAGCGCGTTGCCGCCGGACGTCGTCTCGGGCGAGCCGAACATCACGCCGATCTTCATGCGGATCTGGTTGATGAAGAAGAGGGTGCAATTCGACTTGTGCACCGTCCCCGTCAGCTTGCGGAGCGCCTGGCTCATCAGCCGGGCCTGCAGGCCGACGTGGCTGTCGCCCATCTCGCCTTCGATCTCGGCCTTCGGCACCAGCGCGGCGACCGAGTCGATGACGATGATGTCGACCGCGCCCGAGCGGACCAGGGTGTCGGCGATCTCGAGCGCCTGCTCGCCGTGATCCGGCTGGGCCACGAGCAGCTCTTCGGTGTTGACGCCGAGCTTGCGCGCGTAGCTCACGTCGAGCGCGTGCTCCGCGTCGATGAACGCGGCCACGCCGCCCAGCCGCTGCGCCTCCGCGATCGCGTGGAGGGTCAGCGTCGTCTTGCCGCTCGACTCCGGGCCGTAGATCTCGATGATGCGGCCGCGCGGGTAGCCTCCGACGCCGAGCGCCATGTCCAGCGCGACGGAGCCGGTCGGGATGACGGGTACTGCCTCGCTGCCGTTCTCCCCGTCCCCGAGGCGCATGATCGCACCCTTGCCGTAGGCCTTCTCGATCGAGCCGATCGCGAGCTTGAGGGCCTTCTCGCGGTTCGGATCTCGGGTGTCGTCGGTCGCCATCGCACGTCCTCCTGGGTACCTGTTGGTCTGTTCAGTATCAGCGTTCGCTCGCGGGGGCAAGCGATTTGCGCGGAGGGACCCGCGGCGCCGGGGCCGACTGACGCTTCGGTGCTACACCGAGGCCGTGCGCCGCCTCGCGCTCGCGTTCGTGCTCGCGCTCGGGTGTGGGTCGAGCCCGCCGCCGACGCCCCCGCCGACGCCCCCGCCGCGGCGACCCGCGGTCGGCGCGCTGACCACGCTCGTGCCCCCGGAGTCGCGGCTCGTGGTCGTGGCGTCGCCCGACGCGCTCTTGGCGGCGGCCCCGACCGAGCGGGTGCTCCGCGCGGTGTTCTCGGACGAGCACCTCGAGCGCTTCGCCGCGCGCACGGGCGTCGATCTGCGCGCGCTGACCGAGCTGGTGGTCGGCGTCCACCCCGAGGGTCGCGTGGCGATCGCGCGCGGCCCGATCGACGCGCCGCTCGCGGTGCGCGAGGCGGGCGAGCGCATGGCGCCCGTCGAGGCCGCGGCCGACGAGCCGATCGTGCGACGGGTGGGGTTCCTCGGGCGGGGCCGGGTCGACGCATCGGCGCTCGATCGCGATACGATCCTCCACGTCGACGGGCCGCCCACGCTCGCGCGGGAGGTCCTCGACGCCGCGGAGCAGGCGGCCGAGCTGCGCGCCGACGCCCTGGCGCGCTGCCCTCTGGGCGAGCACGCGGGGGCTCCTCTCGTCCTGTGCGCTCCGCACCCGCTGGGGCTGCCGCTCGACACGGGGATCGGGGTCGTGCTCGCGCGCGAGGAGACCCTGGTCGCGTCGGTGCGACCCGAGGCCGAGCACCTGCGGATCGCGGCGGATCTCCGCGGTGAGTTCCCGCCGGGCGTGCGCGAAAACCTGCAGGCCTTCGCCGAGTCGCTCGCGGGGAGTGACCTCGGAGCCGCGCTCGGGGTCCGAGGCGCGCTGCCGAGCCTGCGGATCCAGGCCGACGAGGGCCACGTCGCGCTGGGCGCGGAGCTGGATCCGGGGGTCCTCGCGGCCGGTCTGCGGGCCCTCCTCGTGGCCGAGATCGAGGAGCTGATCGAGGGACCCGGAGTCCGGTGATCCCCGAAACGTGTTACCCTCGGCTGTGCCGCGGGAGATCGAGTTCAAGGTCGGCGACAAGTCGGTCCATCCGCACCACGGCGTCGGAGAGGTCACCGCGATCGAGCACAAGGAGATCGCGGGGCAGAAGAAGGCGTTCTACACGCTGCACCTGCTCTCCGAGGGCACCAAGGTCATGGTCGCGACCGACGCGGCGGCCAAGCTCGGCCTGCGGCGGCCGGTGAGCCGCCGTGAGGCGATGAAGGTGATCGATGTCCTGCGCGACAAGAAGATCGCGGTGACGTCTCAGCCCTGGAACCGCCGGTATCGCGAGTACATGGAGATGCTCAACAGCGGCTCCCCCTACGAGGTCGCCAAGGTGCTCCGGGACCTGAGCGTGATCCGCGGCGAGAAGGAGCTGTCGTTCGGCGAGCGCGGCCTGCTCGACAAGGCGCGCAACCTCCTCGTCGGCGAGCTCGCGATCGCGCGGCGCTGCAAGGAGGTGACCGTGCAGACCGAGATCGAGGAGATCCTCGGGCTGAACGGCGCATGACCGCGCCGCCGCTCAAGCTCGACGCGCACGGCCTCGTGACGGTCGTGGCGCAGGACCACCGGACCGGCGAGGTCCGCATGGTGGCGCACGCGAGCCCCGAGGCGCTCGACGCGACGCTCGCGACGGGGCGCGCGACGTTCTTCAGCCGCTCTCGCGGGCGCCTCTGGGTGAAGGGCGAAGAGAGCGGTCACGTGCTGCGCGTGGTCGAGGTCTGGATCGACTGCGACGCGGACGCGGTGCTCTACCTCGTCGAGCCCGCGGGGCCGACCTGCCACACCGGGGCGCCGTCGTGCTTCCACCGGCGGCTCGACGCGATGGAGGGCGAGCGCGGGC
>JAYRVK010000018.1:0-1939 GCA_041918555.1 Sandaracinaceae bacterium | reverse complement strand
GCCAAGCAGGTCGCGATGAGCCCCTCCCACTTCGCCCACCGGTTTCGGGACATCGCGCGCATGACCCCGATGCGCTTCGTGAAGAACGTACGGCTGGGCGAGGCCCGCCTCCGCATGCTGCGCGACGGCCTCCGCGCGTCGGAGGCCGCGCTCGAGGTCGGCTACGCGAGCCCCGCGCACTTCACGCGAGACTTCAAGTCGCAGTTCGGGGCGACACCCGCCGCCTACGCGCGCGAGCTCCGCGACCGCCTCACCGGGTGAGGCACGCTCTCGATCCCGGAGAACGTCGTGCCGATCCTGCGCGCCGTGCTCGCGCCCGAGCTGCTCTCGCAGCTCGCCCTGGGCTCGCTCGCACTCGAGGGCGAGTCGCGCACCGACCTCCTGTTCTCTGCGCGCATGGGGCAGCGCCGCGCGCTCGTCTACGTCCTGCTCGAGCACCAGAGCCGTCCCGACCCCGACATGCCCCTGCGCATGCTGCTCTACATGGCGCGCATCTGGAGCGCCTGGCGCCAGCAGCACGGCCGCACGCCGCTCCCGCCGATCGTGCCCGTCGTGCTCCACCACGGAGCGCGGGGCTGGACCGTCGCGCGGCGCCTCGCGGAGCTGCTCGACCTCGACGAGGCGTCGCGCGAGCGGTTCGCGGCGTGGATCCCGGACTTCGAGCTCTGCGTGGACGACCTCGCGCGGGTGCCCGAGTCGGAGCTGCTCGCGCGCCGGGGCGCGCCGCTGGGCAAGCTCGTCGTCTGGGTCCTGCGCGCCACTCGGGTCGGCTTCGATCCCGCGCTGATCGGGCGCTGGGCCCAGGAGCTCGACGGCGCCGAGGCCAGCGGCTCGCGGGAGGCGCTCTTGCACCTCTTGCAGCATCTTCTGGGCACGGACGAGGGCTCGGCCGTGTTCGAGGCGCTCGAACAGGCACCGCTCTCGGAGCGCGTCCGCGAGGTCGTCATGGGCAGCTATCAGCAGCGATGGATGGACGAAGGTCTGGCCAAGGGCCGGGCCGAGGGAAAGGCCGAGGGAAAGGCCGAGGGAAAGGCCGAGGGAAAGGCCGAGGGAAAGGCCGAGGGAAAGGCCGAGGGAAGGGCCGAGCTCCTGCTCAAGCTCCTCCGTCTCCGCTTCGCGCCGGTGCCCGAGGCGCTCGAGCACAAGGTCCGCGAAGCCACGCTCGAGGAGATCGACCGCTGGGCCGAGCGCGTGCTGTCCGCCGACGCGCTCGAGCACATCTTCGACTGACGAGGCGGCGATCGCCGCCGCGGTTTCGCCGCGTTCGCCGATCCGCGCGGCCAAGTGCGCGGGATCGTTGAGCCGACCATCCGGCACGCGCCGTGGTGGACCGCTCGGCGTGACCGACCCGCGCCAGATCCCGATGCCGAAGACCACCTTCGCGGTGTGCCGGCGCGTACACGACCGGCGCTTCCTCTTGCGGCCCGACGACGCGCTCACGAACCTGGTGCTGTTCCTGCTCGCGGTGCTCGCCCCGCTCTTCGACGTCGAGATCCACGCCGCGACCGTGCTCTCGTCGCACTTCCATCTGGTCCTCTCGGTCGCGGACCAGCGCGTCAGCGACTTCTTCCGCGACTTCAACTCGTTCCTCGCCAAGGGCGTGAACGTCCTACGCAAGGCGCGGCGCGGCATCGTGTGGGAGCCGGGCGAGCTCGACATCGTGGAGCTCGAGACCTCCGACGCGATGGTGTTCGAGATCGCGTACGCCATCGTGAACCCCGTCGCGGCGGGGCTGTGCTGGCGGCCCGAGGACTGGCCCGGGCTCTCGATCCAGGTCCAGGAGCTCGGCCGCCGCGTGCTCGGCGGCGTGCGGCCGACGTTCTTCTTCGACCCGAGCGCCTGGGACGCGCACGCCGCGCACCAGGTCACGCTGCCCGCGCAGCTCCTCGCCGAGCTCGGCGAGGACGAGGCCCGCCGCCGCATCGCCGCCGAGGTCGAG
>JAYRVK010000017.1:0-4075 GCA_041918555.1 Sandaracinaceae bacterium | reverse complement strand
GAGCACGAAGGTGAGCCGCTTCGCGCCGCCGTCGGCGACCGCCGCGCGCACCTTGCGCGCGATGAACGCGAGGATGTTGCTCGTCGAGCCGGCGACGCCCGCGTCGCGCGCGCGCTGGCGCTCGAGCGCCACGCGGAACATCTCGCCCGGCACCTCGAGGTGCGCCGACACGAACGCGCCGGGGTAGTCCTCGCGCACCTGCCGCGCGACCTCGTCGCCGAACATGTGGTGCACGATGCACGTGCCCTGGCGGAAGTAGTGGAAGCGCTCGAGCACGCGCCGCATCGACGCGCGGTCGTGCGCGGGGTGCACGGCGCGGATGGCGGCGTCGTCGAGCGCCGCGAGCGTGGTGAAGAGCTCGAGGAGGTTCGCGCCCATGTACGTGTCGGGGCCGAAGAACACGTCGACGTCGGGGATCTGCGCGAACGCGCCGAGCACCGTACTGACGACGTTGCTCGAGGTGCAGGTGATCGTCGGGACGAGCGCGTGCGCCTTGGCCTTCGTGCGCAGGCTCGTGTTGATGTAGACGACGTGGAGCGCGCGCTTGTGGCGCGAGGCCTCCGTGAGGTACGCGCCGTACTCGAGCGCGTCGGCGCTCTCCGCGAGCGAGCAGCCGATCGGCGCGGCCGCCACGCGGTACAGCGGGACCTTCGCGTGCCCCGCGGCGTCGAGCATCGCGCGCGCGTTCTCGCTCATGAAGTCGACGCCGAGCACGACGACGCTCGCGCACCCCTTCTCCACCATCTTCACGGCGGCGTCCGCCATCAGGAGCGAGTCCGAGATGTGGACGTGCGGCCACGCGCACGCGCTCAGGACGCCCTGGAGCTCGGGGTCCATGTAGAAGTGGGCGACCACCCCGATCTTCTTCGTCGAGAGGAGCGCGTCGAGCTCGGCGACGACGCGCGGGTCCGGTGTGAGGAACTCCGCCTGCGCCTCGGCGAAGCTGCCCTGCGGTACGAACGCGTCCTCGGTGATGACCAGCGACGGGAAGGGCTCGCGCATGCCGCACTCTAGCAAGCGCAGCCGAGGCGGGCCGGCGATTGCCGAGAGGCGCGCGGGCCGGGTACGGTAGCCCCACCGTGTCGGTGACGCGCACGCACACGATCGACTTCGAGGACGAGGGCTCGCTCCCCGTCCAGGCGCTCAAGGTCACGGTCGTCGAGGGCCCCGCGGCCGGCGCGGTCGTCGAGACGGAAGAGGAGCGCCTGCACATCGGGAGCGCGGACGGGAACGACCTCGTCCTCGACGACGACACGGTGTCGCGCTTCCACGTCGAGCTCGTGCGCAAGAACGACGGGATCCAGGTGCTCGACCACGGCTCGCGCAACGGGACGTTCGCCGGCGCGCTGCGGATCGAGAAGGCGCTCGTCCCCGTCGGCACGCGCCTCAAGGTCGGGCGCACCGTCGTCGAGGTCTCCGACGGGAGCCGCAGGTCGGTGGATCTGCACGAGGGCGCCGAGCTCGGGCCGCTCCTCGGCGGGACCGCGTCGATGCGCCGCCTCTTCGCCCGCGTGCGCAAGGCCGCGGCGAGCGACATCCCGATCCTGCTCGTCGGCGAGTCGGGCACGGGCAAGGAGCTCGTCGCGCGCGCGCTCCACGCCGAGAGCCCGCGCAAGGACGGCCCGTTCGTCGTGGTCGACTGCGCCTCGCTCAGCCCGACGCTGATCGCGAGCGAGCTCTTCGGCCACGAGAAGGGCGCGTTCACGGGGGCCGACCGCCGGCACGCGGGCGCGTTCGAGCGCGCCGACGGAGGGACCCTGTTCCTCGACGAGATCGGCGAGCTGCCCGCAGAGCTGCAACCCAACTTGCTCGGCGTCCTCGAGCGGCGGCGCTTCCGCCGGCTCGGCGGCCGCGAGGAGATCGGGACCGACGTGCGCGTGGTCTCGGCGACGAACCGCGATCTGCGCGAGGAGGTCAACGCGGGCTCCTTCCGGCTCGACCTCTACTACCGCATCGCGGTGGTGCGCCTGGCGATCCCCGCGCTCCGCGAGCGGCCCGAGGACATCCCGCGGCTCGTCGATCACTTCCTGCGCGAGGCCGGCGAGACGCGCCCGCTCGGAGAGGTCGTCAACGCGACGATGATGGCGCACCTCGCGCTGCACCGGTGGCCCGGCAACGTGCGCGAGCTGCGGAACTGGGTCGAGGCCACCGTGGCGATGGGCGAGGCGCCGCCGCTCGACGACTCGCTCGGGCCGCCGGGGATCGCGGAGCCGGCGACGACATCGGGCGCGTCGGTGCCCCTCGCGCCGCTGCTGCTCCTGCCCTACAAGGACGCGCGCGCCGCGCTGCTCGAGCAGTTCGAGGCGGCGTACCTCCCGGAGGCGCTCGAGCGCGCCGACGGGAACGTGTCCCAGGCCGCGCGCGACTGCGGGATGGATCGGTCCCACCTCTGGGATCTCCTGCGGCGCCACGGCCTCCGTTAGTAGGGGCCCGACCCTACGATCGTGGGGTCCGGCCCACGCCCCCCGCCGGTCCGTCGCTTTCTCGCGCGGTGGGCATGCCCTCTGCTAATCGGGGCATACCTGCCGACGGCGGTCGGCAGCTGGTTCGCGCCGCGAGCGCGGCGCTCGATGACGCCGGTGTCCCGCCGGACGCTCGCATGAACGTGCACCTCGACGGTGCCCCTGAGGAGTACACGAGCCAATGACCCAAGAACCACAGCGAAACCGCGGGCGCCTGCTCGCGCTGACCGGGCTCCTCGTCGCGCTCCCCGCGGGCGTCGCCGCGCAGGCCCCCGCCGAGGCGGCCCTCCACGAGGAGGCGTTCGCGGCGAGGAGCGAGGACGACGTGCGCCTGCAGCTCACCGCGGGCGCCGCGCTCGCCTACGGCAACGCGCGCAACTTCGCCGTCAACCTCGGCGGCAACTTCACCGTGCGCGAAGGCCAGCACGCGTTCCTCGCCGAGGCCGGTTGGATCTACGGCCTCAGCGCGGCCCGCGTCGATCCCGCGATAGGCATGAACGAGTTCGGCGACTTCGTGGAGAGCACCAACAACTTCACGGGGCGGCTGCGCTACGACTTCTTCGCCGACGACGACAACGCGGTCTTCGGCGTCTTCCGCGCGCGGCGCGATCCGTTCGCGAACCTCGAGCCGCGCGTCCAGGCCCAGCTCGGTTACCTCCGCAACCTCCTGCGCGAGGAGAAGCACCGGCTCTGGATCGAGCTCGGTGTCGACTACACGTACGACAACTTCTCTGCCGGTCCCATCGAGGTCGGCGGCGGGATCACCTCGGACGACCGGTCGCTGTTCGCCGCGCGCGGGTTCTTCGGCTACTCGAACGAGATCAACAGCGCGCTCACCTACGTGACGGGGCTCGAGGTGTTGTGGGTCGTGCTGCGCGCGCCGGCCGCGATCGACCCCGGCCACTTCCGGTTCGAGTGGGTGAACCAGCTCCGCTCGCAGATCGAGACGTGGCTCCAGGTCTCGCTCGACGTGACGGGTCGATTCGACAGCCAGCCGCCCGGTCAGGTCTCGCCGTGGAACGAGCTGGGGAACCAGCCGACGCAGATGTTCGATCTGATCACGACGCTCAACCTCGTCGGCAACTTCGACATCGACGGCACGGTGGCCGCGCCCGAAGAGCCCGCGTGCCCCGAGCCGGCGCCCTGCCCCGAGTGCGCGACCCCCGAGCCGTGCCCCGAGTGCGCGACGGCGCCCGCGCCGGAGCCGGAGCCCACGCCGGAGCCCGAGGCCGCGCCGGAGCCCGAGGCCGCGCCGGTCGAGTGACCTCGAGCGCGGACCACCTCCGCGTAGGATGCACGACTCGTTGTCGGCACGTCCCTCGAGCCGCGTGGGGGTACGGCTCACGCTCGCGCGATCGAGACGGGAGACGAGGAGACTGAGAGGCGAGGAGGAAGCGCGCGCACCGCGCGCGCAGAACACGCGCGCGGCGCCGGACGACGGGCCCCTGCGTAGGATTGCACGATACGTTGTCGGCACCTCGCTTCGCCAGAAGTGATCGAGATCGTGGACGAGGACGTGAACGAGTACGTGCACGCGCACGAGGACGTCGACGTGCACGGGTGCACGCCGCGCGGGCGCGGGCGCGGGCGCGGGCGCGGGCGCGGGCGCGGAT
>JAYRVK010000016.1:0-22860 GCA_041918555.1 Sandaracinaceae bacterium | reverse complement strand
TCCTCCAGATCGCCGTGATCGCCGCGATGGGCGCGTGGTACGGGCTCGCGTACTGGGCCCAGCGCGCGCATCCGCGGAACGGGCGCAAGCTGCGCGCGTTCTACGGCGCCGTGGTCGCGGGGATGCTGCTCCTCGTGGTGGCGCGAAACGGCATCCTCTTCCTCGCGGGCTGGGAGGTCATGGCGCTCGGGGCCTTCGTCCTCGTGACCACCGAGGACGAGCAGGCGGAGGTGCGCAAGGTCGGCTTCGTCTACCTCGCGGCGACGCGCCTCGGGACGCTCAGCCTCATCGCGATGTTCGGGCTCGTCGCCGCCGCCTCGGGGACGCTCGAGATGGACGGATGGGCGAGCGCGCTGGGCTCGCCCTCGCGCGACGCCATCTTCGCGCTCGGCCTCCTCGGCTTTGGCCTCAAGGCCGGCGTGATGCCCCTGCACGTCTGGCTGCCCGGCGCGCACGCCAACGCGCCCAGCCACGTCTCCGCGCTCATGTCCGGCGTCCTCATCAAGATGGGGATCTACGGCCTGATCCGGCTCACCGCGCTCGTGGACGCGCCTCCGATCGAGTGGGGTTACCTGCTCGTCGGCCTCGGCGCGGTCTCGGGAGTGCTGGGCGTCGCGTTCGCGATCGGCCAGCACGACGTGAAGCGCCTGCTCGCCTACCACTCGGTGGAGAACATCGGGATCATCGTCATCGGGCTCGGCGTCGCGCTGATCGGGCGCACCATCGATCGGCCCGACGTCGTCGCCCTCGGGATCGCCGGCGCGCTGCTCCACTGCTGGAACCACGGGCTGTTCAAGGCGCTCCTCTTCCTCTCGGCCGGCGCGGTCGTGCACGCGACCGGGACCCGCGAGATCGATCGGCTCGGCGGGCTGTGGCGCCGCATGCCCCGGACCGGGCTCGCGTTCCTGATCGGCGCCGTCGCGATCTGCGGGCTGCCGCCGCTCAACGGGCTGATCAGCGAGCTGTTGGTCTACCTGGGCCTCTTCCGCGTCGGCGCGGAGGGGGGCGGACCCTGGCTCGCGGGCGCGCTCGGCGCGACGGCGCTCGCGCTGATCGGCGCCCTCGCGCTCGCGTGCTTCGTCAAGGTGTTCGGCGCGCTCTTCCTCGGACAGCCGCGGACGGCGGACGTCGAGCGCGCCCACGAGGCCGGGCCCGCGATGCTCGCGCCGATGGCCGTGCTCGCCGTCGGTTGCGCGCTCATCGGCCTCGGGGCGCCGCTCGTCGGCGTGGTGCTCGACGCGTCGGTGATCGAGTGGAGCGCGGGGAGCGCGCCGGCCCTCGCGCGCGTGGCGCCGCTCGGGTGGGTGGGAGCCGCGAACGCCGCCCTCCTCGCCGCGCTCGTGCTCGGCGGCCGGTGGCTGCTCGCCCGAGTCGCGCGCCGCGCCGCGCCGGCCGAGATCGGGACGTGGGACTGCGGCTACGCCGAGCCCACGCCGCGCATGCAGTACACGTCCTCGTCGTTCGCGCAGATGCTCGTGGCGCAGTTCGCCTGGGCGCTCCGCCCGAGCGTGCACGCGCCCCGCGTCGAGGGCCCGTTCCCCGCGCGCACGAGCTTCCACGCGCACGTTCCCGACACCGTGCTCGACCGCGCGATCCTGCCCCTCTTCGATCGAGCTCGCCGCGTTCTCACGATGTTGCGCCCGCTCCAGCGGGGCAGCGTCCACCTCTACCTCGCCTACGTCCTCGGAGCGCTCCTCGTGCTCCTCTTGTGGAGATGACCGTGCAGCTGGCTCACTTCGCCATCCACGTCGCGCTCGTGCTCGCGCTCCCGCCCCTGCTCTTCGGCGTCATCCAGCGGGTGAAGGCGGTGGTCGCGGGGCGCGTCGGCCCGCCGCTGCTCCAGCCCTACTTCGACCTGGTGAAGCTGTTCCGAAAGGACGTGGTCATCAGCTCCACGACCACGTGGATCTTCCCGGCCGGCCCCGCGATCGGGCTCGTCGCGACGCTGCTGGCCGCCCTCATCGTTCCCCTCGGCGGCCACCCTGCACCCATCGCGTTCGACGGAGACTTCGTGCTCGTCGTGTACGCGCTCGGTCTCGCGCGCTTCGTCACGATTGCCGCCGCGCTCGACACCGGCTCCGCCTTCGAGGGGATGGGGAGCGCGCGCGAGGCCACGTTCGCGTGCCTCACGGAGCCGGCGTTGTTCTTCGGTCTGCTCGTGCTGGCGCGCTCGGCGGACAGCTACTCGCTGTCCGCCATGCTCGGTCCCTCTGTGAGCGCGGCGTGGGGGATCACCGGCGCGTCGCTCGCGGCCATCCTGGCGAGCTGGTTCGTCGTGCTCCTGGCCGAGAACAGCCGTATCCCGTTCGACGACCCGAACACGCACCTCGAGCTCACGATGATCCACGAGGTCATGATCCTCGACCACAGCGGGCCGCCCCTCGGGGTCATCCTCTACGGCGCGTCGATGAAGCTCTTCCTCTTCGGCGCGCTCGTGGTCGGGATCGCCGCTCCGCTCGATGGAATGGACCCGTGGCTCGCGTGGGTCGCCTTCGTCGGGGCGAGCCTGCTCCTCGCGGTCGCGATCGGCGTGGTCGAGTCCGCGATGGCGCGCCTGCGGATGACCCAGGTCCCCAGTCTCCTCGTCGCGGCCTGCCTGATGGCGGCGTTCGGCGCGGTCCTCTCGATGAGGTGAGCCATGATGTCCGCTGCCGTAGACCCGCTCCTCGTGCTCGTGCTGCTGCTCAACTTCCTCCTGCTCGGGACGAGCCGGCTCCGCACCGCGATCACGACCTCCGGCCTGCAAGGCGCGTTGCTCGGGCTGCTCACGGTCGCGGTCCACGGCTCGCTCGAGCTGCGCCCGATCGTCGTCGGAACCACCGCGCTGGCGATCAAGGCGCTCGTGATCCCCGCGATGCTCCAGCGCGCGCTGCGCGACGTCGCGATCCGACGCGAGATCGAGCCGTACATCAGCTTCGTGACCTCGATCGTCCTCGGAGCGGTCGCGACGGGGGCGGCGGTGTTCTTCTCCGACCAGCTCCCCCTCGCGCCGGAGCACCAGGAATCATTGCTGGTTCCCGCCGCCCTCTCCACGGTGCTCACGGGGTTCCTCATCCTCGTGACCCGGCGCAAGGCGATCACTCAAGTCGTCGGATATCTGACCCTGGAGAACGGGATCTTCCTCATGGGGCTGACGCTGCACGGTGCCATGCCGGGGCTCGTCGAGATCGGCGTCCTCCTCGATCTCCTCGTCGCGATCTTCGTGATCGGGATCGTGATCAATCACATCAATCGCGAGTTCGCGTCGGTGGACGTGGCGGAGCTCGACTCCCTGAAGGAATGACGGATGGCGGTCGCCCTGTTCCTCGCCCCGCTCGTCCTCGCGCTCGCCGCGTTCTTCGCGCCGTGGCCCCGCGTCAGGGCCTGGCTCGTCCCGCTCGGCGGCGCCGTCCACTTCACGCTCGTGTGCCTCGCGCTGCAACGCGAGGTGTCGGGCTTCGGCGGCTGGCTGGTGTTCGACCAGCTCGGGCGCGTCGCGCTCCCGCTGATCTCGTTCTTGTTCCTCGTCTGCGCGATGTACGTCCCGGAGTACCTCCGCCTGCGGCACGAGCGGCCCAACCGGATCTTCTGCGCGGCGTTGCTCGCGTTCCTCGCGACGATGACGCTCATCGTCGAGTCGCATCACCTGGGCCTCATGTGGGTGGCGCTCGAGGCGACGACCCTCACGTCCGGACCGCTCCTCTACTTCAACCAGAACCGCCGCTCGCTCGAGGGGACCTGGAAGTACCTGCTGATCGGCGCGGTGGGCATCGCGATGGCCCTCCTGGGCTCGTTCTTCCTCGCGTACGCGGCGCTGCACGCGGGCCTCCACGGCTCGCTCCTGCTCGACGATCTCCTGCGCGAGGCCCCGATGCTCTCGACCCCGTGGCTGCACACCGCCTTCGTGCTGCTGTTCGTCGGGTACGGCACCAAGATGGGCCTCGCGCCCATGCACACGTGGAAGCCGGACGCGTACGGGGAGGCGCCGGGGCTCGTGGGGGCGCTGCTCGCGGGCGGCACGACCACGTGCGCCTTCCTCGCGATCCTGCGCTTCTACCAGGTCTGCACGGCCGCGGGCGAGGGGGCGTTCGCGCGCGACATCATGGTGGTGATGGGGCTGCTCTCGATGGCGGTGGCCGGAGCGTTCATGGTGCAGCAGCGCGACTACAAGCGGATGCTCGCCTACTCCAGCGTCGAGCACATGGGGATCCTCGTCCTCGGCATCGGCCTGGGCGGGCTCGCCGCGTTCGGATCGCTGCTGCACCTCGTCAACAACGCGCTCACGAAGGGGGTGCTGTTCCTCGCCGCGGCGAACATCCACCGCGCGTACGGGAGCAAGTCCATCGACCAGGTGAGCGGCGCGCTCCGACGGGTCCCCGCCTCCGGCGCCCTCTTCCTCGCCGGGTTCTTCGCCGCCACCGGCTCGCCGCCCTTCGGGCCCTTCCTCAGCGAGTTCACGATCCTGCGCGGCGCAGTCGCGGCGGAGCGGTACGGCGTGGCGGCGATGTTCCTGCTGCTCCTCTTCGTCGTGTTCGCCGGGATGGGGTCGACGGTCCTCGCGGTCGTCCAGGGCGAGCCTCGCGACGACGTCCCGACCACCTTCCGCGACGGCCTCGGAACGGTGGGACCGCCGCTCCTGCTCCTCTTCGTCGTGCTCTTGCTCGGGGTGTGGGTGCCGCCGCCGCTCGAGCGCGCGCTCCACGAGGCCGCGATCTTCGTGGAGGGTACCGGTGAGTGAGCTGCGCGCGATCCCCAACGCGCTCGCCGTGCCGCACGACGAGCTCCCGCGGCTCGCGCTCGACGCATTCCGCGAGGCCGTCCTCGGCGCCCTCGGGCGCGGCCGGCGCGTGAGCGCGTTGTTCGGAGCGCCGCGCGAGGGAGGCCTCGCGCTCTACGCCGTGCTCGCCCACGACGAGTCCGGGCTCCTCGAGTGCGCCTGGACGCTCCTCGAGGAGGAGCGCTTCCCGTCCATGACCGTCGAGCGGCCCGAGGTACACCTCTTCGAGCGCGAGATCGCGGAGCAATGGGGCGTCGTCCCCGAGGGGCACCCTTGGCTCAAGCCGGTCCGCTTCCACGGGAGCTACCGCTCCGGGCACGACGCGTGGGGGCGGGAGGGCGGCGTGAGCGTGGCGCCGGGAGTGGCCGACTTCTTCCGCGTCGAGGGAGAGGAGGTCCACGAGGTCGCGGTCGGGCCTGTCCACGCGGGTGTGATCGAGCCGGGGCACTTCCGCTTCCAGTGTCACGGCGAGCACGTGTTCCACCTCGAGATCGCCCTGGGCTACCAGCACCGAGGGGTCGAGCGCCGGCTCCGGGGCGGTCCGGACAAGCGCACGATGGCCTATCTCGAGACGCTCGCCGGCGACACGACGATCGGACATGCGACCGCGCACGCCGAGATCCGCGACGCGCTCGGCGGCCGGCCCGCGTCGGCGAGGGCGCATGCACTGCGCGGCATCGCGCTCGAGCTCGAGCGGCTCGCGAACCACACCGGCGACCTCGGCGCGCTCGCCGGCGACGTCGGCTTCCTTCCGACCGCGTCGTACTGCGGCCGGCTGCGCGGCGACTTCCTCAACATGACGGCGGTGCTGTGCGGGAGCCGCTTCGGCCGCGGCCTCGTGCGCCCCGGCGGCGTCGCGTTCGACGTCGAGGAGGCGCGCATCGCCGATCTGCGCGGGCGCCTCGACGCCGCCGAGGCCGACGTCGCCAACGCGGTCCAGCTGCTGTGGGTGACGCCGACGGCGATGGCGCGCTTCGAGGACACCGGCGTGGTCGACACGGCGATGGCGGGCTCGCTCGGGCTGGTGGGCCCCGCGGCCCGCGCCTCGGGGCTGGCTCGCGACGTTCGCAAGACGCACCCCGCGGGGATCTTCCGCATGGCGCACGTCCCGCTCTCGGTCGCGGAGTCGGGCGACGTGTTCGCGCGCGCCCACGTGAGGTGGCTGGAGATCGAGCGCTCGATCGAGTTCGTCCGCGCCCAGCTCGGAGAGCTGCCGCGAGGCGATGCGCGACGCGAGTGCCGACCGCCTCGCGGCGCCGCGTTCGTCGCCTCGCTCGTGGAGGGGTGGCGCGGCGAGATCTGCCACGTCGCGGTCACCGACGCGGGCGGCCGCTTCGCCGCGTACAAGGTGGTGGATCCCTCGTTCCACAATTGGATGGGCCTCGCGATGGCGCTGCGCGGTCAGCAGATCTCCGATTTCCCGCTCTGCAACAAGAGCTTCAACCTCTCGTACTGCGGACACGACCTATAGGTGCGGCGATGTGGCGGATTCTCTTCGCGCGATTGAAGCAGGGCCATCGGACCGGGACCTTCCCCGATGAACCGCCCGCGCTGAGCGATCGGTTTCGGGGTCATCCCGAGCTCGATGCCGCGCGCTGTCCCGACGAGTGTCGGGAGTGCATCGACGCGTGCCCGACCGGCGCGATCGCGCTGGACGCGGGAGGGCTGGGGCTCGATCTCGGGCGATGCCTGTTCTGCCAGGAGTGCGTGGACGCGTGTCCGGAGGGCGTGATCCGGTTCACGCCGGAGCACCGGCTCGCGGCGCGGCGGCGCGAGGATCTGATCGTGCGCGGCGCCGTCGAGCGAAAGGCGCAGGCGCTGGATCAGAAGATGGCGCGCCTCTTCCGGCGCTCGCTCAAGCTGCGCCAGGTGAGCGCGGGCGGCTGCGGCGGCTGCGAGGCGGACGTGAACGTGCTCGGCACCGTGGTGTTCGACCTCGGGCGCTTCGGGATCCAGAACGTGGCGTCGCCGCGCCACGCGGACGGACTGCTGATCACGGGCCCCGTGACCGAGAACATGAAGCTCGCCCTGAGGAAGACCTACGACGCCGTGCCTGCGCCCAAGATCGTGATCGCGGTCGGCGCCTGTGCGATCTCGGGCGGACCCTACGTCGGACACGAGGAGGCCCACGACGGCGCCGGGTCGGTGGTCCCGGTCGACCTCTACATCGCGGGCTGCCCGCCGCACCCCGTCACGATCCTGGACGGGCTCCTCTCGATGCTCGACCGGCTCGGGCCCGAGCGATTGGGCGGCGCGGCGCCCTAACCCACCGTCAGCAGGAACGCGCGGTGGACCTGCCGGTTGCGGTAGTCGCGCGGCACCGTCTGCTCGGTGAGCTCCTCGATCGCCGCGTAGCCGGTGAGCTCCTCGAAGCGCGGCGCGAAGCGCTGGTGGTTGGTCGAGAAGAGCACGCGCCCGCCCGCCGCGAGGAGCGGGGCCACGCGCGACAGGAGCGCCGGGTGATCGCGCACGACGTCGAGGTCCCGCCCGCCGAAGCGGGTCGAGAACGACGGTGGATCCACGATCGCGAGCTCGAAGGCCCCGCGCGGCGCGCCCCCGAGCCACGCGCCGACGTCGGCGGTGACGAGCGCGTGCGCCTCCGAGGCGAGCCCGTTGAGCGCGAGGTTGTCGCGCGCCCACGCCACGTAGCGCGGGTTCGCCTCGACGGTGACCGTGCGCGCGGCGCCGCCGTGCGCGGCCGCGCACGTGAACGCGCCGGTGTAGCCGAAGAGGTTGAGCACGCCGGCGCCCGCGCTCCAGCCCGCGACCATCCGGCGCGTGTCGCGGTGATCCGCGAAGAGCCCGGTGTCGAGGTAGTCGTCGAGGTTCACCCAGAACCGCTGGGCGCGCTCGCGCACGACGAGGCGCGCGCCGTCCTGCGCGAGCCGCCCGTAGCGCGGTCCGTCCTTGGGCCGCGTGCGCCGCGCCTTCACGTGGAGGTGCTCGGGCGCGATCGCGAGCGCCTCGCCCGCCGCGCGCGCGAGGCCCTCGGCGTAGCCCGGGATGGAGTCGGTCTGCACGCGCCGGTACACGCCGAGCACGAGGTGGTCCTCGTAGCGGTCGACGACCGCGCGTACCTCGGGGATGTCGCGATCGTAGAGCCGGTACGCGCCGACCGCCTCGCGCTCGAACGCCTTGTGGAGCTTGCGATCGTTCTTGCGCACGCGGTTCGCGAGCAGCTCCGCGTGGCGTGCGAGGGTGGGATCCATGCCGCGAGCCTTATGAGGGGAGGGAACGGGCTTGTCGAACGTGCGATGCTCCGACCTCTTCATGGCGCGCGTGCTGATGCCGCTCCCCGACGAGGACTTCGATCCGACCGAGGTCGCCGTCCCGTGGAAGCTCCTCGTCGAGGCGGGCCACGAGGTGGTCATCGCGACCGAGACCGGCGCGCCCGGACGCGCGGATCCGCGCGTGGTGAACGGCGTGATCTTCGGCCAGCTCGGCGCCGAGCCCGAGCCGGTCGCGTTCTATCGAGCGCTCGAGGCGTCGCCCGCGCTCGCGCGCCCGCTGCGCTGGGACGACGTCGATCCGTCCGCGTTCGACGCGCTCTTCCTCGCCGGCGGTCACGCGCCCGGCATGCGGCCCTACCTCGAGAGCCCGCTCGTTCAGGGCTTCGCGCTCGCGTTCTTCGGCTCCGCTCGCCCCGTCGCCGCGATCTGCCACGGCGTCCTCGTCCTCGCGCGCACGATCGACCCAGCGACCGGTCGCTCCGTCCTCGACGGCCGTCGCACCACGTGCCTGCCCAAGTACCTGGAGCGCACCGCGTACTTCCTCACCGCGTGGAAGCTCGGGCGCTACTACCGCACCTACGACGCGTACGTCGAAGACGAAGTGCGCGCCGCGCTCGGCGCGGGCCGCTTCGAGCGCGGGCCCACGCACCTCGTCACGCGCGGCACGCGCGAGGACCACTCGAGCACCTTCGTCGTCGAGGACGGCGCGTACCTCTCGGCGCGATGGCCCGGCGACGCGTACGCGCTCGGGGCGCGGCTCGTGGAGCGCTTGGGGCGCTGACGCGGCGCCCCGCGCTCCGCAGGCTCTGCCATTGCGAGCGCGGCTCGGCCGCCTTGCGCGCGCCCCACGGGCCGCCCATCTTCCGGTCGTGACGTTGGCTCGCTCGCAGCAGCGCTTTAGCCACCCCCCGGCCGCCGGTCGGGTGGGTCCGCTGCGCTGAGCGAGTGAACGTTCCGCGCGTCGTGGCCCGGCCGACCTCGGCCGGGGGGTGATCGCTCGAACACCTTCCCCGATGACCGCGAACGAAAGCGAGACGAGCCATGATCGAGCCGATTTCCTCCGAGGCGCTGCGCCGCTGCCTGGCGCTGCGCGACCTGACCGAGCCCACCGCCGGACTTCACGCGATGCAGTCGCTCCTGACGGCGATCGTGGAGGCGCTCCGTCGCCGATGGGGCTGCACCGTGGTGTGGCACCGCGCGCACCCGGTGGTGCGCGCGCGCGACAACTACGACGCGCTCGGCTATCCGCCGGACGGAGCCGCCCGCGACGCGCGCTACACCCGCTGGGTCGCGGACGGCTCCGTGCTGCGCACCCAGACCTCGGCGATGGTGCCGCCGCTCCTCGCGGTGCTCGCGGCCGTCGATGTGCAAGACGTGTTGCTGATCTGTCCCGGCCTCGTGTACCGGCGCGACCAGATCGATCGCCACCACGTCGGCGAGCCGCACCAGGTCGATCTCTGGCGCGTCACGCGCGGCGCGATGGCGAGCGTCGACCTCGACGCGATGATTGCGGAGGTGATCGGGGCGAGCCTCCCGGATCGCGCGTGGCGGACGAGCGGGGCAGCGCATCCGTACACGCGGCAGGGGCTTCAGATCGACGTCGCGGACGGCGCGGACTGGATCGAGGTCGGCGAGTGCGGCCTCGCGGACCCGGACCTCCTCCTTCGGGCGGGCCTCCCCGACGGCGTGAGCGGGCTCGCGATGGGGCTCGGGCTCGATCGCCTGCTCATGCTGCGCAAGGGGATCGAGGACATTCGCCTGTTGCGGTCGGAGGACCCGCGCGTACGCGCGCAGATGCAAGACTTGTTGCCCTATCGGCCGGTGTCGCGGATGCCACCGATCCGGCGCGATCTGTCGATCGCCTGCGCGCTCGAGCGGACGATCGAGGAGCTGGGCGACCGCGCGCGCGAGGCGCTCGGCGAGGACGCGGAGTGGATCGAGGCGATCGAGGTGCGCGACGAGACGACGGAGCTCCCGGAGCGTGCGCGCGCGCGGATCGGCATGCGTGAGGGGCAGAAGAACGTGCTCCTGCGCGTGACGCTCCGGCACCCGACGCGCACCCTCGTCGACGCCGAGGCGAACCGCCTGCGCGACCGCGTCTACGCCGCGGTCCACGAGGGCACCGCGCACCAGTGGGCTAGCGGGGCACCGTGAGGTAGGCCGCGATCATGGTGGCGAGCTCCTCGACGAGGGCGTCGCGGGGGATCGGCGTCCCCTGCCGGTCGGTGGCCCAGCGGTGGGTTGCGCCCTCGAGCAGGCCGACGACCATGCGGGCCGCCAGATGGGGGTCCTTCGCCGTGATCCGAGCGTCCGCCGCGATGCCCGCCGCGAGCAAGTCCACCATCCGCTCCTCGATCGAGCGGATGCGGGCGCGGGCCTCCGCGGTGAGCGGCACCTCCTCGGTGAGCACGCGGTGGAGCCGCGGGTCCTCCTCGTGGAGCTCGACCATGACGCTCGCGAGCGCGCGCGCGTTGGCGATCGGCGACAGCGTCGGTGCGGCGATCGCGAGCGCCACGGCGCGCTGCGCGAACACGACCTCGGCGTGGGCGACGTGCTGCTCGACCACGCTGGCGACGAGCGCCTCCTTGCCGGGGAAGTACTCGTAGAGGGTGCCGACCGAGACCCCCGCTCGCTCGGCCACGCGGTTCGTCGTCAGCCCGGCGTAGCCCCGCGCGACCAGAACCCGAGCCGTCGCCTCGAGGATGGCGCTCACGGTGGCGACCGCGCGCCGCTGCGCGGGCAACTTTCGTGGGCGATGGCGAGCTTTGGCCGTCCTCTGCATGGCGCCTCCGAAACCCGAGTATCGAAACCGAGCAATTGCTCGCATAGTACACGTCAGGGAGGAACGGAGCATGATCGTCGTCGCCGTCGTCGGTTGGATCGCGTACGTGCTCGTCGCGTTCGTGCTGCGCACGTGGATCCAGCTCCGCCGGACGGGCTCGAGCGGAGTCGTCTTCGCACGCCGCGGGGCGAGCGCGGTCGAGCGGGTCGCGGGCGCGTGGCTCCTGGGCGCGTTCGCGCTCTCGCTCGTCGCGCCCTTCGTCGGCGCGCCGATCGCGGACACGGCGCTCCTCGGCGCAGCCACCCTCGCGCTCGCCACGGGCGCGACCTTCGCGGCGCAGCTCGCGATGTCCGACTCGTGGCGCATCGGGGTCGACCCCGGCGAGCAGACCGACCTGGTCACCCGGGGCCCGTTCGCGCTCGTCCGCAACCCGATCTTCTCCGCGATGATCCTGGCGAGCGTCGGGCTCGCGCTCGCGTGCCCCACGCCGCTCGCGCTGCTCGCGCCCGTCCTCGTCCTTCTCGGGCTCGAGCTCCAGGTCCGCTTCGTGGAGGAGCCCTACCTCGCTCGCACGCACGGCGAGGCCTATCGCGTCTACGCGCGGCGCACGGGTCGGTTCGTGCCGGGCATCGGCACCCTCTCGACGCGAGGCGCGCCTGCATCGAAGCTGGAAACGGGGGGGTCATGACCACACGGCGAATCATCCACGCGGGGCTCGCGGTCTTCGTGCTCGGTGCCTGCGTCGCGCCCGTCGACGACGAGCCTCAGCCGAGCAACGGGGCGCTGCTGGAGGGCATCACCGAGGGGGCCCAGCAGGCCGCCGCCCTCGCCCACGCGCTTCGGGCGGGCGCGCACGCGCGACGCGACCTCGTGCGCAGCCGCCTGTCCGCGCAGCTCGGCCTCGACGCGGGCCCGATCGTGATCGGTGCCCACCGCGGGCCGGGTCAGGTGGCCCGGGCGGCGACCGAGCTGCACCGGACGCTCGTCGAGGAGGGCGGCCTCTCGGACGCGGCCGCGGCGTTCGACCAGCTCCTCGGGGCGGATCCGGCGGACCCTGCGGGGGCCCTGGCCGAGCTCGGCGGCGGCTGCGCGCGCTTCGTCGACTTCCTCGCGCAGCCCGACCTCGCCGAGGCGGACCCGCCGCTCGCGCGGCTCGTCGTGGACCTCGACCCCGCGGCCGGCACGCGCTGCCACGCGGACGGGATCGCGCACTTCGACCTCCGCTCGGTCCCCGACGGCGCGGGCGGCGGCTCGCTCCGCGTCGTGATGAGCTACCCCGACGGGCTCACCGTCCAGCCCGACACCGGCGAGCCGTTCCTCGTGGCCGCGGGCGGGTCGGTCTTCGTCGGGCTCGAGCTCGACGCGAGCCTCGCCCTGCGCGCCCTCGAGGCCGGCGCCGACTACTGCGTGCGCCGCGGCGCGATGGGCTCCGAGATGTGCTTCGAGGACGTCGAGCTCGCCGTGTCGGGCGCGGTCTCCGCGAGCCTCGTCGACGGCGCGTGCGCCCCCTGCGCAGGCCGCTACGGCGACGCGCTCGCCGACGCGCTCGCCGGCCATCGCGTGGAGATCACCCTGGGTACGAGCGTCACCCTCGACGCCGTCGGGACGGCCCGCCTCGACGACGACGCGCTGACCTTCGGGGGCGCCGCGCCGCTCACGATGGAGGTCGGTGCCGACACGACGCTGGGGGTGTGGGCGCTCCTCGCCGGCGAGGCGAGCACCCTGATCCGCGGCGAGACCGCGCAATACGTCTTTACGGAGCGCATGGGCGCGTCGGTGCCCGGGCTGAGCGCGACCATCCCGCTCGGCTCCGCCGTCGTGGTCCTCGACGGGTGCGCCGCGCGCACCGCGGACATGGAGACCGCGACGGTGTGCTTCGAGGACCTCGAGCTCGCGCTCGCGCCGCCGAGCACCCCGGGCGCGATTCGCGTGGTCGCCGACGGCGTGCTGACCCACACGCGCGACAGCACCGAGGCGACCTACACGGCCACCGCGCTGAGCGCCGAGGCGCTCGACGCGACGCTCACGCTCGAGGGAGAGGTGACCCGCGACACCGCCGACGCGAGCACCACCGCCTCGTTCGAGGCGTTCACCATGGCCTACGACGCGCCGGTCTTCGTCCTGGGCGGCGCCGTCGAGCTGCTCGAGGAGGGGAGCCGAGTGGTGCGCGCCGACTTCTGTCCGGGGTCGACCTACGGCTTCGAGCGGAGCTCCACGACGAGCACCCTGACGGGCTGCGTCTCCCTCGACTCGCCGAGCCTCGGCGTCCTCGTGGTCGGCTCGGAGACGAGCGCGATGACGGCGACCCTCGCGCCAGACGCGGTCACCCTCGACGGACCGCTGGCCTACCTCGATCCGAGCGGCGACGAGCTCACCTCGCTGACGTTCGAGGGCTGGCGCGCGGAGGAGCTCGAGGGGACGTCCGAGGCGGACTTCCACGGCCGGGTCACCGGACGCGTCCTCCTCGACGTGCTCGGCTTCACCGGCAGCCTCGAGTCCACGAGCGGAGTCGAGACGGAGCTGACCCTCGACGACGAGACGAACCGCGTGGCCCTCGACGGAGACCTCTCCGCGGCGATCGACACGGGCCGCCGGACGGTGACGGCGACCGTCGTTCTCACGGGCTACACCGCGACGTTCACGGGCCGGACCATCGAGCACGTGGGCCTCGTCGACCTCGAGCTCGCCGTCAGCGACACGGTGCTCCCCTCGAGCTCGATGCGGGTGGTCTTCGGCGACGACACCACCCCGCTCTCGACCACGTTCGAGCGCGTCGACGGAGTCACGACGACCACGCTCGAGGGACCGATGCAGCTCGGCGTCGGCTGCGCGACGCTCCCCTGCAACGAGAACATCGACCTCGAGCTGACGGGGGTCGCGTTCCGCACGTCCGAGGCCTGCGGCCGGCAGCACCCGCACGTCGGCACCGCCGAGGCCTCCGGCCTGCGGCCCGCCACGAGCGCGCTCGTCCCCGCGCTGCAGGTCCGCTGCGAGTGCGACGGCCGCGACGGTCGCGACACGCTCCTCCCCACCGGGGTGACGATGCGCTTCACCGAGGCCACGCCGACCGACCGGCGGATCCAGATCGACGCGGCGCAAGGCGTCTGCCGCCTCGTCCCCGGCCGCCGGTGCAACGAGCCCGGCGCGGCGTGGCTGCGCGACGAGACGGTCTGCGCGCCGTAGGCGGTGCGCCCGCGACCGCGAGTGACTACGAGCCTTGCATTGCTCCGGTCGAGCTCGCGGCCTGCGCGAGCGGCGCGAGCTGCTGGCAATGGAGCGGCTCCTCATCGCGATCGCAGGCTTCGGTGCTCGGGCCGAGCACCTCGACGACCACCGCGGGTTCGTCACGTGCGTCGGGGACGCGGGATCCCGCTCCACCGGGTCGCGGACGACGGTGGCGTCAGCGCGACTGTCGCAACTCTCGTGTACGCGAGCTCGGATGAGCTTCAGTCGACGAACACGTAGCTGGCGATCTCGGCAGGACGCGACCACTGGGGGAAGTGGTCGTCGCCCTCGAGCTCGATGAGCTCGGCGTTCGATCCCAGGGCCGCGAGCTCGCGGCCGAGCGCGATGGGCGCGCCCCGGTCGCCGACGCTGTGGATCAGGGTCGCCGGCGTCGCGTACGGAGCAACGCGGTTCACGGGGTCCGCGAGGCCCGCCTGGCGGCGGAGGATGCGCGCCAGACGATCCACGCGGTCGCCTTCGATCAGCCTTGCGACCCGCGCGATGCTCGCAGGGTCGCGATCCTCGACGGGGAGCCAGATGTCGGCGGCCGCCTGCGCCGCCGCGGCCAGGGGGAGCTGGCCCGCCTCGAGCATCGCCGCGAAGCCGAGCGAGCGCTCCGCGAGCTCTCCGGGGAGGCCCGCCACGCCGCCGATCGCTACGAACCGCGCGACCCGGTCTCCGAGCGGGCCCAGCGCCCGCGCGGCGACCCAGCTCCCGAACGAGTGGCCGACGAGGGTCACCGGGCCGTCGAGGGTACGGACGCGCTCCACCACCTCGGCGACGACGTCCTCGAGGGTCGCCTCGGGCGCGTCCTCGCGAGCGCCGTGCTCGATCAGGTCCCAGGCCTCGCAGCGCGCTCCGGCAGGCGCGTGCTCGAGGAGAGGTCCCCAACCCTCGGCGCTCCCGGGCGAGCCATGCAGAAAGACGTGCGTGTTCATCGCGTGAACCTTCAGTGCTTCGCGGCGAGGGCGGCGATCTGCTGCACGGTGGTCGGCGGCGCCTCCGCGTCGAGCTGCGCCGCGAGGGCCGCGACGTCCCACAGGTTGGTCGCCTCGGCGATGAGGCCGTCCTCTAGACGCGCGAAGCCGGCCCCCATCATCGTCACGCGCTTCCCGCGCAGCGTGACAGCGTCCAGGCGGACCAGCATGGCGACCTGATCGCCCTCCTGCAGGAAGCGGACGATGGACGGGGAGACGCTCTCGAAGCTCGCCAGCACCTGTGCGTGGAGGGCGCGGAAGGCCTCGTTGTCGAGCGCTTCCTGCGCCAGCCCCTCGCTCTTGGCGTCGGGGTGGCGGAGCTCGTCGATGACGCGCGCATCCCTCTGCCTCCAGAGCCGATCAAACCAGGTCTCGAACAGCGCTCGTCCGTCCATGTGCCGCTCCCCGTCGTCGAGCGGACATCCTAGCTCGCCGAGCGGACCCTTCGATCCAGGATCCGCGGAGCATCGACTGCGCGCTCGACCTCGACACCATCTGCCTCAGTCCGGCGTGAGCTCGCGCCCCGCGCGGCACGCGACCTCCACGCCCGTCGGCCCCTCGGCGGTGCGCAGCACCTTGATCTCCACGCGGCGGTTCGCCGCGCGCGCCTCGTCCGAGCGGCCCGGGACCGCGGGGCACCGCCAGCCGTAGCCGGCGCTCCGCATGCGGGCGGGATCCACGCCGCGCTCGCGGAGCGCGACCACCACCGACGCCGCGCGGTCGCGCGTGAGGCGGATGTTGTAGTCGTCCGCGCCGCGGTCGTCGGCGTGGCCCTGCACCTCGACGAACACGATCTGCGGGTTCGCGTTCAGCGCGCGCGCGATCGTGTCGAGGAGCGCGAAGCTCTCCGCGAGGATCACCGCGGAGTCGTACTCGAAGTGCACCTGCTCGAAGAGCTCGACCACGCCGTCGCCGATGTCGAGCACGCCGACGTCCGGGCAGCCGTCCTCGTCGTCCGTGCCGTTGTAGTTCTCGGGGTCGTTCGGGCAGAGGTCGTCGGCGTCGAGGATGCCGTCCCGATCGTTGTCGGGATCGGGGCAGCCGTCCGCGTCTTCGAAGTCGTCGCGGTCCTCGGGCTCGTCCGGGCAGTGGTCCTCCGCGTCGAGGATGCCGTCGCCGTCGCGATCGCTCACGCCGCCCTCGGGGCACCCGTCCTCGTCCGCGTCGCCGTCGCGATCCTCGGGGATCATCGGGCACTCGTCGTCGACGTCGAGGATCCCGTCGCGATCGTTGTCGGGATCGGGGCAGCCGTCCTCGTCCGCGAAGTCGTCGAAGTCCTCGGGCTCGTCGGGGCACTGGTCGACGTCGTCGCGCAGCCCGTCGCCGTCGCGGTCGCCGAGCGAGGGCTCGAACACGAAGCCGACGAGCGCGCGCGCGTCCGGCGCGAGGAGCCCGCCCGTCGGCAGGCCCGCGCCGCCGCCGAGCATCAGGTAGCTGCTCCGCTCGACGAAGATCTTCAGGCCGCCGACGACCTCGAGCGAGAGCGCGCCGCCCTGGCCCCACTGGTCGATGAGCTGCGCGCCGATCAGCTCGGCGCTCAGCTCCGTCACGTCGGTGAAGCGCCACCCGAACCCCACGCCGAAGCGCAGCGTGTCCTCGTAGCGCACGTCCTCGCCGCTGCCCGCGACGAGCAACGGGGCTTGCGCGGCGCCGTTCGGATCGGCGGGCTCGCTGCGGCCGCCGACGCGGAGCGTGGCGCCCTCGCCGAAGCCGATCCGGTAGGCGACCTCGGCGCCGATCCGCAGCTCGCGGACCGGCCGCCACTCGGCGATCAACGACGGCGTGATCGCGAGGATCGAGTCGCCGACGAGCTCCGAGGGGCTCGCGGTGGGAAACTCGAATTGCACGCTCGCGGCGAGGCCGATCGGATCGCGCTCCGCGCGCAGCAAGCGGATCTTGCCGTGGAGCACGATGCCGCCGAGGCCCTCGTAGCTCAGGCCGCCGCCCTCGGGGCCGGGCTCGTACTGGCCGGGCACGCTCACGTCGGGGCCGCTGACCACGCTCACCGGGACCTGCGCGCCCACGACGAGGAGGTTCGCGATCCCGAAGTTGAAGTGGAGGGTCCCCGTGAAGAGGGCGTCGACGAGCCGGGCCCGTCGCTCCGCGTCCATCGCGGCGACCGTGCTGTCGTCGACGAAGCCGTCGAACGGGACGAGGCCGAAGCCCGCGTCGAGGATCAGGCCGAAGCTGATCGCGTTCTCGCCGAGGATGTCGGTGCCGTTCAGCGTGAGCAGGCCCTTGCTGTCGAGCGGCGGCCGGAGGAGCCGGAGGTCCATCCCTCCCGCGGTGAGCCGCGCCTGCGCGGAGGCGGCGGAGGGAGCGAGGACGAGGAGCGCGAGGAGCGAGACGGCGAGGCGCATGCCGTCCCCTCATGGCAAGCGGTGTTCCTCCCGCGATCGCGTCCGCGCCGCGAGCGCGTCGTCGCGGGCACCCGACGACAGGTGTCGTACGCCGACGACACCTCACGGACGCCAGCGGCAGTGCGGCGCGCTTCGAGCGGGCCCCACGTCGAGCTCGACGGGAAGCCAGCCCACGCGCTCGCCGTCGACCACGAGCGATCTCGGCCTCGACGACTGGGAGGCGCGCGCGCGCCGGCTGCCCTCGACTTCGCGACGCCGGGCACGGCGCGCGCTACCCTCGCTCCCGCGTTGCGCCTGGCGATCTACGCGTCGACGATCCTGGGGAGCGCGCTCCTCCTCTTCGCGGTGCAGCCGATGGTCGGCAAGGCGCTCCTGCCCCACCTCGGCGGCGTGCCCGGCGCGTGGACCGCGTGCCTCCTGTTCTTCCAGGCCGCGCTCCTCGTCGGGTACGGCTACGTGTGGCTCGGCGCGCGGCGGTCGCTCCGCGCGCGCGTCGGCGCGCACGTGCTGCTGCTCGCGGTCGGCGTGCTCGCCGTCGCGCCGTTCGGCTTCCTCGAGGGCGTCCCCGGGGTCTCGTCGGCGGCGGCGCCGGTCGCCTACGCGCTCGCGTTCCTCGGCGCGAACGTGGGGCTCGCGTTCGCGTTGTTGAGCGCGACCACCCCGCTCTTGTCGAGCTGGTACGCCGCGGCCGGTGGCGGGCGGCCGTACTTCCTCTACGCGGCGAGCAACGCGGGGAGCCTCGGCGCGCTCGTCGCGTACCCGGTCCTCGTCGAGCCGTTCCTCGATCTCGCGCAGCAGGCGCTCGCGTTCCGGGTCGGCCTCGGCGCGGTCGCGGTCGCGATCGCCGTCGCGGGCGGGCTCGCGATCGCGAAGGGAAGCGATGCGCCCGTCGCGCCGCGCACCGCCGAGTCGATCTCCTGGCGGCGCCGCGCGAAGTGGGCAGGCCTCGCGTTCGTGCCGACCACGCTCCTCGCGGGCGCGACGCAGTACGTCTCCACCGACCTCGCGCCGCTCCCGCTGATCTGGGTGCTCCCGCTCGCGATCTACCTCCTGAGCTTCATCGTCGCGTTCGGCGAGCGCTTCGACGCGCCCCCCCCCTGGGTCGGCCGCGCGGCGTGCCTCGTCGCGGTCGTGCTCGTGTTCGTCACGACCTCGCACGCGAACGAGCCGGTGTGGTTGCTCGGCGCGCTCCACCTCGCGTTCCTGGGCGCGGGGAGCTGGATCGCGCACCGCCGCCTCGCGGAGGACGCGCCGCACCCCGACCACCTGCCCGAGTTCTACGCCTGGATCGCGCTCGGCGGCGTGCTCGGGACGCTCGTCACCGCGGTGCTCGCGCCGCTCGTGCTCCCCGATCTGTGGGAGTACCCGGCCGCGATCGCGTTCGCGTGCCGCGCCCGGAGCAAGGAGGGCGTCGTCGTCGACGATCGGCCCTGGAAGACCGACGTGCCGCACGTCCTCGGGGTCGCGGCGATCGCGGTCGGGCTGCGCTACCTCGTGCCGCTCCTCGGCATCGACGACCCGCAGCTCGCGCAGCTCGCGAGCTTCGGGCCGGCCGCGATCTACGCGTACCGCTGGATGCCTCTCCGGCGGCGCTACACCCTTTGCTTGCTCGCGCTGGTGCTGGCGGCGGGGCTGACGCAGGAGCGCGGCGATCGGCGGCTCACGGAGCGCTCGTTCTTCGGCGTGCTGCGCGTGGTCGACGCGGGGGAGGAGCGGCACCTCCTGCACGGGACGACGCTCCACGGGACGCAGCGGCTCGACGCGCGCCAGCGCTGCGAGCCGCTCGCCTACTACGTGCGCGAGGGCCCGCTCGGGGCGGTCTTCGAGGCGCACCGCGCCGCAGGCCGGCGGGGGCGCTCGGTGGCGGTCGGCCTCGGGACCGGCGCGATCGCCTGCTACGCGGCGCCAGACGAGCCGTGGCGGATCATCGAGATCAACCCGGACGTGATCGCGATCGCGAGCGATCCGCGCTGGTTCACCTACCTCGCGCGATCCCCGAGCGAGCGCGTGGAGGTGACCCTGGGCGACGGACGCCTGGGGCTCGCAGAGGAGCGCGACGCGTCCCTCGCGCTCGTGGTCGTGGACGCCTTCAACTCGGACTCGGTGCCGGTCCACCTCCTCACGCGCGAGGCGGTGCGGCTCTACCTCCAGAAGCTCGTGCCCGGGGGCTGGGCGGTGCTCCACCTCTCGAACCGGGTGCTCGATCTGCCGCGCGTGGTCGGCGACGTGGTGGCGGCGGAGGACGCCGCGGCGGTGCTCGCCGACGACGAGCACGCAACGTACGTTGCGATCGCACGGGACGCGGCGGCGCTCGCGCCGTTGGGCTGGCGGCCGCTCGAGGGCGATCCCCCGCGGGCGTGGACCGACTCCTTCTCGAGCCTGACGAGCGCCTTCAGCCCAGCTGGAAGGTGAGCCCGAAGGCGATGTACGGGGAGCCGATCCGCAGGGTGAGCAGGAACCAGTCGTTGACGTGCCAGCTCCCCCCGACCGTCCACACGAACCAGAGGCCCGGCTCCCACCAGTCCCAGCGCCCGTTGTCCCACCACGAGGGGTGGATGAAGAACTGGCCGCCGATCTCGGCGAACGCGGACCAGTTCTCGTGGAAGTAGAACTCCCAGTGCAGGGTGATCGGGAAGCCGAAGCCCGCGTTGTAGTCCCAGCCGCGGTTGCAGTCGCCGCCGGCGCAGCGCCAGCGGAGCCAGTAGAAGTCGAACCCGAAATTCAAGTAGACGGCGTTGTTCAGCGAGTCGACGAAGCCGTTCTGCACGATGGGGATCCCGAAGCGGATGCCGCTGACCGCGCCGAGGCCCCACCAGGTGAAGCCGCCGTGGATGTCGAGCTGGAAGGGACGACCGCCCTGGTGCGGGCGCTCGATGTAGTGCTGCTGCGCCTCGACGACGCTCGGTGCGCACACGGACAAGGCGAGGGCGAGGGCCAGGGCGGTGGGTCGCATGCCCTCGATGTTACCCGCGGAGCAGGGGCGCGAGGAAGCGCACTGCGTCGACCGGCTCCGCGCTCACCGCGGCGAGCACGCCGCCCATCATCGCGCCGATCACTCCGACCGTCGCGACCTCGCTCCCGCTGAAGAAGAGGTCGCGCACCGGCGCGCGCGGCGCAGCCACCGGTTCTCGAAGCGCGTGGGCGTCGGCTCGAGCCCGTAGATCGAGCCGCGCACGGGGCGCACGAAGTGCTCGGTGGAGGCCGGCGTGCCGAGCTCCGCCTAGACGAGCAGCGGCTCGAGGTCCGGCCGGTGCGCGAAGAGCTGCCGCAGGAGCGCCTTGGTCATGCGCTCCTTGAACGCCTCGTAGTCGGGGCCGCGCTTCTTCCAGCGTCCGTCCTTCCACGGCGCGAACACGTCGTAGGGGACGAAGGTCACGACCTCGCCGGTGTGCCGCTGCCGCGGGCCGGGGTCGTGCTCGGGATCCTTGAGCGAGGGGAACGAGCAGTAGAGCACCGGCGCGGGGCCGAGCGCCTCGGCCTCCGGACGAGCAAGAGGAGGAGGGCCGGGAGCCCGCCTCGCGGACGGGGGGCGGTGGCGCAGCCGCCGCCGCCCATCGGCGGGCCCGCGTCGATCGCGGGGACACCCGCGTCGAGCGGCTCGCCCGCGTCGACCCCCGCGTCGCGCGGCGGCAGGAGCGGGTCGTAGATCACCCAGAACGCGGTCGCGCGCCACTCGCTCTTCGCGGTCCCGTCGTTCGCCTGCACGCGCCAGTGGTAGAGCCGGTCGAGGGGCAGCGGCGCCTCGAGCTGGACGCTCGTGAAGCCGGGCATCTCGGGGACCGTCCACTCGAGGAGCTCGGGCGAGTCGAACGTGCTCGCGGTGTCGAGCTGGAACGTGTAGCTCAGCGGATCGAGGTCGATGTCCTCGGAGTTCTGCGTCACGAGCCGCGGGAGCGGATCGAGGATCGCGACGGTGTCGATCGGGTACGCGGGGATCGGCGGCGACGGCGCGCGGTTCGGCGAGACCGCGAGCTCCCAGCGCTGGGTCGCGACGCCCTCGTCGCCGTCGTCGACCGAGACCTCGATCGCGTGCGTCTCGCCCGCCACCGTGACCTCGGCCTCGGTCGGCACCCACGAGACGATCCCCGTGTCCGTCACGCTCATCCGATCGGGCCCGCGCACGAGCGCGTAGGTCGGCGGGTCGGCGTCGCCCGCGGGATCGTCGATCTCGAGCTGGTAGCGGAGATCGACCCCGACGCTCGTGAAGACGGGGGGCGCCGAGGTGATCCGCGGCGCCACGTTCACGACGCGCACGGTGCGGTAGCGCTGCACCGTGTGGCCGCCGTCGTCGCGCGCCTCGACCCCGACCCGCACCGCGTCCGGGCCGTCGCGCCCGCTCACGCACACGCTCGTCACCCCGGGCATCTCGCCGAACGTGCCGTCGTCGTCGAGGTCCCAGCTGAAGGTGACGGGATCTCCCTCGGGGTCCTCCACGGCGACCTCGATCGCGACCTCGCTGCCCTCCTCGATCTCGAACGGGCTCGTGAACCGGGGGCGCGGCGCGCCCGGCACCGCGATGCCGAAGGTGACCACGTCGTCGACGTAGTCGTCGGCGCCCACGATCGCGTCGTCGGGGACCTCGGCGAGCCGGCGCGCCTCGGCGAGCGCCGCCGCGCGGTCGCGCGTCTGCACGGCGAAGTGGAGGACCACCACGCGCTCGCCGGGCGGCACGGTGACGGTCCAGCCGTACGAGAGGTCGTCGAAGGTCAGGGCCGCGGTGCTCGGCGACACCGGCGGGGACGCCCCCGCGAACACGTGCGCGAGCGATGGATCGCTGCCCCCGTCCAGCGTGTCGTCGGTCGCGAACCATCCGTCCGCGATCGAGACGGCCGTGTCGCCCGAGCTCGTCGCGTTCACGATCGTCTCGCCGTCGCTGCCCAGGTTGCCCTGGATGTCGACGCGCGTGGTGATCGCGCTCGGCCCGAAGTTCTCGAGCACCTCGAGGTAGCGCGCGTAGTCGCCGCCGGTCGCGGGGACGTAGACGTGCCGCGTCACGGCGAGCCCGGCGATCGTCTGCTCGGGGAAGTCGACCTGGCGACCGGCGAGCGACATCGTCGCGGCGCCCGTCGGCGTGTACTCGGCGCCGCCGACGTTGAGCCGGTAGCAGGTGTCGTACGCGTCGACGGAGCCGTTGCTCAGCGATCCGGGGGCCCACCCGCCCGCGTCCTCGATGTCGAAGAGGAACCCGCCCGCGCTCGTGAGGTTGATCTGCGCGCGCGCGCCGCCCGGCGCAGCGAGCGCGAGCGCGATCGAGAGGGAGAGGGCCAGCCGACGCATGGCCGGCAGCATTGCCGGCGCTCAGAGCAGCCGCAAGAGGACCCCGAGCGCGGCGAAGGCCGCGACCAGCAGCCAGCGCGCCGCGCTCTGACGCATCGCCCGCGCGAGCGCCTCGGGCGCGCCCGACCACGCGCGCTGCGCGCGGAGCTGCGGCGCCCCGTCGCGGAACGGCCCGACCCCGGGCGGCTCCACGCCCGCGCCGATCAGCGTCACCGTCGCGCCGGCCTCGGGGAGCGGGCCCTGCGCGATCGCG
>JAYRVK010000015.1:0-10059 GCA_041918555.1 Sandaracinaceae bacterium | reverse complement strand
TTCCAGGCCCTGCGCATCGCGGTGAACGACGAGCTCGGCCAGCTCGACGCGCTCCTCGCGGCGCTGCCGGAGGTGCTCGCGGACGAGGGCGTCGCGGTGGTCATCTCGTTCCACTCGCTCGAGGACCGGCGGGTGAAGCGCTTCTTCCGCAGCGCGCCGCTGCTCGCGCCGCTGACGAAGCGGCCGCTCGTCGCCGACGACGCGGAGCTGGCCGAGAACCCGCGCGCGCGGAGCGCGAAGCTCCGGGCCGCGCGGCGCGTGCCCCGGGACGCCGAGGTGCGCGCGTGAGGGCCCGCTTCCTCGTGCTGTGGAGCGTCGCGGTCGTCGCGTGCGCGGCCGCGTTCGTCGCGCACCTCGCGCTGCGGCAGAGCACCGTGCAGCTCGGCTACGACGTGGGGCAGGCGCGCCGGACGCAGCGCCGGCTCATCGAGCAGCGGCGCCTGCTCGCGATCGAGGCGGCGACGCTGCGCCAGGCCGAGCGTGTCGAGGTCGTCGCGCGCGGTCGCTTGCACATGGACGTGCCGGAGCCCGCGCGCGTCGTCCCGGTCGGCCGCCAGCGGCGCCAGGACCGCATGGCCGGGAGGGTCCAGTGAAGCGCGGGAGGAACCGGCGCGAGCACGAGGCGCCCGACGCGCCCGCCCCGGTCGATCCGGCGGTGAAGCGCGGTCGCTGGATGCGCGTGCGCATCGGGCTGCTCGCGGCGCTCGTCGTCGCGGGAGCCGGCCTCGTGGTCCATCGCGCGTGGGAGCTCACGATGCGCCACGGGCCCGGCCTGCGCGCGCTCGCCGAGCAGCAGCAGCTCCGCGACATCCGCCTCGCGCCCAAGCGCGGCACCATCTACGACCGCCACGGCGCCGAGCTCGCGGTGAGCGTCGACGTCGAGTCCGTGTTCGCCAACCCGCGCCTGATGCGCGCCCGGGGCGTCGACACGGATCGCGCGGCCGCGCAGCTCGCGAGCACGTTCGACCTCGATCGCGACACGCTGACCCGGCGCCTCCGGCAGGATCGCTACTTCGTGTGGATCGCGCGGCAGGTCTCGCCCACCGAGGCCGACGCGGTGCGCTCGCTCGCCCTCGAGGGCGTGCAGATGACCGACGAGGCGCGGAGGTTCTATCCCAACCGCGAGCTCGCCGCGCACCTCCTGGGCTTCGCGAACGTCGACGGCGTCGGGATCGAGGGGCTCGAGCTCTCGATGGAGGAGCGACTGCGCGGGACGGTCGATCCCATCCCCGCGGTGCGCGATCGCGCGGGCCGCGTGGTGTTCAGCGATCAGCTCCTCGACGAGCGCGCGGCCCAGGGGGACGACCTCTACCTCACGATCGACAAGACCATCCAGCACGTGGCCGAGCGCGAGCTCGCGCTCGGCGTGCAGACCGCGGAGGCGCGCGCGGGGAGCGTCGTGGTGATGGATCCGCGCAACGGCGAGATCCTCGCGATGGCGAGCTACCCGACGTTCAACCCGAACGAGCCGGGCCGCTACCCGATCGCGAACCGCCGCAACCGCGCGGTCGCCGATCGCCTCGAGCCGGGCTCGACGATGAAGACGTTCACGATCAGCGCGGCGCTCGCCGCCGGCGTGATCCGCGCCGACCAGATGTTCGACGTGAGGGGCAACGACCCGAGCGAGATCGTCGGGCGCCTCCACATCGGCGACGACGTGATCCGCGACACGCACCCGCGCGCCGAGCCCATCACCGCGTCGGAGGTGCTGATCTACTCGTCGAACATCGGCGCGGCGCTGATCGGGACCGAGCTCGGACGGCACCGCCTCTACCGCTCGTTCCGGCGCTTCGGCTTCGGCGAGCCCTCGGGGCTGCCGCTGCCCGGCGAGACCGGCGGCGTCCTGCGCCACCACACGCGCTGGTATGACCTCGATCTCGCGACGATCAGCTTCGGCCAGGGCATGAGCGCGACCACGCTCCAGCTCGCGCAGGCGATGGGCGCCATCGCGAACGGCGGGCGGCTGATGGAGCCTCACCTCGTGGCCCGCATCGTCGACGGGCACGGGACGACCGTCGAGGAGAGCCTGCCCCGCGTGCAGCGGCAGGTGATCCCCGCGCGCACCGCGCGCCTCGTGGCCGACATGCTCACCGCGGTGACCGGCGAGGGCGGGACCGGCGAGGACGCCGCGATCGACGGCTACCTCGTCGCGGGCAAGACCGGCACCGCGCAGAAGGCCGATCACCGCCGCGGCGGCTACACGGAGGATCTCTTCGTCGCGTCGTTCGTCGGCTTCGTCCCCGCGCAGGATCCGCGGCTCGTGATCGCGGTGGTGATCGACGAGCCGATCGTCAACCACTACGGCGGCGCGGTCGCCGGTCCAGTGTTCCGCCGCGTCGGGCACGCCGCGCTGCGGCACCTGGGCGTGCCGGCCGAGACGGGGGGCGAGGCGCTCGCCGAGATCGAGCGGCGGCTCGAGCGCGCCGAGCGCGCGGGCGCGACGGCGGCGGGGCCCGAGCCCGTGGCCGCGGAGATGGTCGTCGAGCGCGAGCCGGGCGAGGGCGAGGTCGTCGTCCCCGACGTCGCGGGGCGGACCATCCGCGCCGCGCTGCTCGAGCTGCGGCGCGTGGGGCTCGCCTTCCACGTCGAGGGCACCGGCCTCGTGTTCGCGCAGGATCCGTCGCCCGGCGCGGTCGTGGCGCGCGGGAGCGCGGTGCGCAACATGCTCGAGCGGGCGGACTTCCGGGGCGAGGACGAGCCGCCCGCGTCCGTCCCCGCGCCGCGCGCCGCGGGGAGCACCCTCACCTCGGTGGTGCGGCCGTGATGCGCCTGTCCGAGCTCCTCGAGCGCGGCCTCGCCGAGCGCGTGGTCGGGGACGCCAGCGTGGTCGTCCGCGGGGTCCGTCACGACTCCCGCGAGGTCGCGCCGGGCGATCTGTTCGTCGCGATGCCCGGGCGCGTGACGGATGGCGCACGCTTCGCGGCCGACGCGGTGGCCCGGGGCGCGGTCGCCGTCGCATCGCAAGACGACTTGTCGGTGGGCGTGCCGCGGCTCCACGTTCGGGACGCGCGGAAGAGCCTGTCGGCCCTCGCCGCCGCGGTCTACGGGGATCCCACGCGGCGCCTCGAGGTGGTCGGTCTGACCGGCACGAACGGGAAGACCACGACGACCTGGATCGTCGACGAGGCGCTCGCCGCGCTCGGGGCGCGGCCGGCGTTGCTCGGCACCATCGAGAGCCGCGGGCCGGGGGTGCGCGAGCCCGCGCCGTACACCACGCCCGAGGGCGACGCGATCGCGCGCTTCGCGCGGACCGTCCTCGACGCGGGCGCGACCCACCTCGTGATGGAGGTCTCGAGCCACGCGCTCGCGCAGCACCGCCCGGACGCGGTCTCGTTCGCCGTCGCGGCGTTCACGAACCTCACGCAGGACCACCTCGACTACCACGGGACGATGGAGGCGTACTACGCCGCCAAGCGGCGCCTCTTCACCGAGCTCGCGCCGCGCGCGGTCGTGATCCACGTCGACGATCCGCACGGCGCCCGGCTCGCGCGCGAGCCGCTCGGCGAGGCGCGCGTCCTGCGGGTGGGGTCGCGCGGCGCCGAGGCCGAGGTCCGGGCGCTCGACGTGACGCTCGGCCGCGACGGGATCCGCGCGCGCGTCGAGGTGCTCGGGCGCGAGGTCGAGCTCGCCTCGCCGATGATCGGCGCGCACAACCTCGAGAACGCGCTGCTGGCGCTCGGGTGCCTCGTCGCGCTCGGCTACGACGCCGAGGCCGCCGCGGCCTCGCTCGGGCGCTCGCGAGGCGCGCCGGGTCGGCTCGAGCGCGTCGACGGACTGCCCGGCGTCGCGATCCTCGTCGACTACGCGCACACGCCCGACGCGCTCGCGCGGGCGCTCGACGCGGTCGCCGCGATCACGCCGGGGCGCCGCATCGTGGTCTTCGGCTGCGGCGGCGACCGTGACGCCGACAAGCGGCCGAAGATGGGGGCGGCGGCGGCGTCGCGCGCCGACGTCGCGGTGGTCACGAGCGACAACCCCCGGAGCGAGGATCCCCTCGCGATCCTCGCGGCGATCGAGCCCGCGGTGGCGCGCCACCTCCCCGCGGCGGATCTCGCGCGCGAGGCGCGGGGCTACGAGGTGATCGAGGACCGGCGGGCCGCGATCCGACGCGCGCTCGGCGTGGCGCGGCCCGGCGACACCGTGCTCATCGCGGGCAAGGGCCACGAGGACTACCAGCTCCGCGGCGCCGCGCGGCTGCACTTCGACGACCGGGAAGAGGCGCGCGCCGCGATCGGCGCCCTCGGAGGAGCGGCCTGATGGCGACGCCGATCCCCGACAACGAAGCTTGCTTCACGTGCGACGAGATCGCGGCGGCCACCGGCGCGCGTGGCGCCTTCGACGGAGGGGTGCGCGGGATCTGCCTCGACAGCCGCGCGGTGCGAGCGGGCCAGCTCTTCGTCGCGCTCCGGGGCGCGTCGCACGACGCGCACGACTACGCGCGGGCCGCGGCCGAGCGGGGCGCGCGCGCGGTCCTGGTCGAGCGCGCGGTGGAGGCGCCCGGCGCCGCCGTCCTCGAGGTCGCGGACACGCTCGCGGCGCTCGGCGCGCTCGGCGCGGCCCACCGGCGCCGGTTCGACGTGCCGGTGCTCGGGATCACCGGCTCGGTCGGGAAGACCACCACCAAGGACCTCCTCGGCGCGGCGCTCCGGGCGCTCGGGCGCGCGCCGCTGGTGACGCGCGGGAACCTCAACAACCGCGTCGGCGTCCCGATGACGCTCCTCTCGCTCGACGGCGCGCACGGCGCGGCGGTGATCGAGATGGGGATGAGCGAGCCGGGCGAGATCGCCGATCTCGCCGCGATGGCCGCGCCGCGCGTCGGGATCGTCACCTCGGTCGCCGACGTGCACACCGAGGGCGTCGGCTCGATCGAGGGCGTCGCCCGCGAGAAGGGCGCGCTCCTCGCGGCGCTCCCCGCGGACGGAGTCGCGGTGTGGAACGCCGACGACGCGCTCCTCGCGCCGCACGCGGCGAGCTCGCCCGCGGCGACGAAGCTCTCCTTCGGCCGCGCCGAGGGGGCGGACGTGCGGCTCCTCGAGCACGCCCTCGACGCCGAGGGGACGCGGGCTCGCTACGACGTGCGCGGCCGGGTCGTCGAGATCCGCCTCGCGCTCCTCGGCGCGCACGCGGCGCTGAACGCGGCGGCGGTGCTCGCGGCGGTGTCGGCGCTCGACGCGGCGCGCCTCGAGGAAGCGGCGGCGGCGCTCGGCGCGGTCCGGCCGGCCGAGCACCGGATGTGCCCGCTCCGGATCGGCGAGCTGCTCGTGATCGACGACGCGTACAACGCGAGCCCGCGCTCGATGCAAGCCGCGTTGACGGCGGCCGCCGAGCTGGCGCGGGGGCGCGGCGGGGGCCTCGTCGCGGTGCTCGGCGACATGCTCGAGCTCGGGCGTCGCGAGGCGGAGCACCACCGCGCGATCGGCCGCGCCGCGGTCGGCGCGGGGGCGAAGGCCGTCGTCGCGGGCGGCGAGCGGATGAGCGAGGCGGGCCGGGCGGCGCTGACCGCGACGATGGAGGCGCGCGGGCCGCGCACCAAGGTGGTGATCGTGCGACGCGTCGAGGACGCGGCCGCGTGCGTGCGCGAGCTGGCGGCGGCGGGCGACGTGGTGCTCGTGAAGGGATCGCGGGGGATGCGGATGGAGCGCGTGGTCGAGGCGCTCGGGGAGGCCGCGCCGTGATCTACTACTTCCTCTACCCGCTGCACGACGAGCTCGGGTTCCTCAACGTGCTGCGGTACGTGCCGTTCCGCGCGATCGCGGCGGCGCTGACCGCGATGCTCGTCACCTTCGGGATGTACCCGTGGTTCATCCGGCGCCTGCAGAAGCGTCAGATCGGCCAGGTCGTCCGCAAAGAGGGCCCCGAGGCGCACCTCAGCAAGGCCGGCACCCCGACCATGGGCGGCGCGCTCATCCTCCTGGCGCTGATCATCTCGACGGTCCTCTGGGCCGACCCGTCGAACTTCATGGTGTGGGTCGTCACCGCCGTCACCGCGGCCTACGGCGTCGTGGGCTACATCGACGATGCGGCGAAGATCCGCCGCAAGAGCACGGGTGGGCTCAGCGGGCGCTGGAAGCTGATCCTCCAGTTCGCGGTGGCGATCGGGCTCGGCTGCTATCTCTGGTACGGCGAGGGGGGGCTCCCCGCGGACTGGATCGCGATCCGCGATCGGCTCAACGTTCCTTTCCTGTCGTTCGAGCGCTACCCCGTGACGCTCCCTCCGTGGGCCTATGTCATCTTCGCTTCGATCTGCATCGTGGGGTTCTCCAATGCGGTGAACCTGACCGATGGGCTCGACGGACTGGCCATCGGACCGGTGATGATCAATGCCGGTACCTACCTCGTCCTCGCGTACCTCGCGGGCGTCACGTTCTTCGGGCGCGACCTCGCCGAGTACCTGCGGATCCCGTCGCTCGAGAGCGCGATCGAGCTGTCGATCTACTGCGGCGCGCTGATGGGCGCGGGCTTCGGGTTCCTCTGGTACAACACGTATCCGGCCCAGGTCTTCATGGGCGACGTGGGCTCGCTCGCGCTCGGCGGCGGGATCGGCTCGCTCGCGGTGATGACCAAGAACGAGATCTTGTCGCTGCTCCTCGGCGGCATCTTCGTCGTCGAGGCGGTCAGCGTCGTCGGGCAGGTCGCCTCGTTCAAGCTCTTCAAGAAGCGGATCTTCCTGATGGCCCCGATCCACCATCACTTCGAGAAGAAGGGGTGGCCGGAGCCGCGGGTCATCGTCCGGTTCTGGATCATCAGCATCATGCTCGCGCTCGCGAGCCTCGCCACGTTGAAGCTGAGGTGACGGCGTGGACGTGAACCGAAAGAGAGTGATCGTCATCGGCGCGGGCGCGAGCGGGATGTCCGCGGCGCTGCTCCTCGCGCGCAGGGGCGCCGACGTCACGATCAACGATCTCCGCACGCAGGCCGAGCTCGCGGGCGCGGTGATGAAGCTCCAGCGGGCCGGCGTGAGGCTCGCGCTCGGCGAGCACGATCCCGCGCTCTTCGCAGACGCGGAGCTCGTGGTGGTGTCGCCGGGCGTGCCTCCGCTCGACGTGCTCGAGGGCGTCGAGGCGCGCGGGGTCGAGGTCATCTCCGAGATCGAGCTCGCCGCGCGGTTCCTGCGCGCGCCGATGATCGGGATCACCGGGACGAACGGCAAGAGCACGGTCACCACGCTCGTCGGCGACATGATGGTGCGGAGCGGGCGCGCGACGTTCGTCGGCGGGAACCTCGGTGTGGCGCTGAGTGACGCGATCGACGGGCCCGCGGATCGGCCCGACGGCGTCGCCGTCGTCGAGCTCTCGAGCTTCCAGCTCGAGCGCGTCCGCACCTTCGCGCCCGGCGTCGCCGTGCTGCTCAACGTCACGCCCGACCACCTCGACCGCTACCCGAGCGTCGCGGCGTATGGGCTCGCGAAGGCGAACGTGTTCGCGGCGCAGAGGGCCGGCGACCACGCGATCGTCCCCGCGTACGACCCGCCCGTCGCGGCGCTCGCGCCGCGGCGCGGGCCCGCGGTGCACGGCTTCGGCGGCCAGGACGGCGAGGTCCGCGTCGACGGCGCGGACCTCTACGACGCCGCGACCGGCTGGCGCTTCCCGCTCGCCGAGATGAAGCTCGAGGGCCGGCACAACGTGGACAACGCCTGCGCGGCGGTGCTCGCGGCCCGCCTCGGGGGCGCGACGCCGGAGGCGATCGCGGCGTCGCTGCGCCACGTCGGTGGGCTCCCCCACCGCGTCGAGCGCGTCCGCGTCCTCGACGGGGTCACGTGGGTCGACGACAGCAAGGCGACCAACGTCGGCGCCGCGGTCGCCTCGCTCGAGGGCCTCGCGTCGCCCTCGCGCCTCGCGGTGCTGATCGCGGGCGGCGTGGACAAGGGCGGCAGCTACGTGCCGCTCGCGGAGAAGGTCTACCAGGTGTGCCGCGCGGTCGTGCTCCTCGGCGAGGCGGCGCCGCTCCTCGCGGACGCGTTCGCGGGGCTCGGGCTCCCGATCGAGCACGTCGAGTCCATGCCAGACGCCGTGCTGCGCGCGCGTGAGCTCGCGCGGCCCGGCGACGTCGTCCTCCTCGCGCCGGCGTGCTCGAGCTACGACATGTTCCGCTCGTACGCGCACCGCGGCGAGGTCTTCCAGGACGCGATCCGCGCGCTCCCCGAGCGAGGTACGCCGTGAGCGTGTTGAACGCGATCCTGCGGCGGAGCCCCCGCGCCGAGGAGGACGCCGAGCGGCGGACCACCGGGACGGCCGCGCCCGGGGCCGGCGCCTTCCCGAAGGTGGTCGGCCCCGCCGACGCGGTGCTCTACGGCACGGTCATCGCGCTGATCGCGTTCGGGGTCGTGATGGTCTTCAGCGCGAGCGCGGTGTTCGCGTCGCAGCGCTACGACAACGGCTACTTCTTCCTGATCCGGCAGGGGGTCTTCGCGCTCGTCGCGCTGCCGATGATGGTCGCGATCGCGCGCATCGACTACCACCGCTACCGGCGCTTCACCTACCCGCTCCTCGCGGGCGTGGTCGCGCTGCTGCTCGTCACCGCGCTCGGCTTCGGCCACAGCGCGGGCGGCGCGGCGCGGTGGATCGCGGTCGGCCCGATCCACATCCAGCCGGCGGAGATCGCGAAGGTCGCGCTGATCTTCTGGCTCGCCTACTCGCTCTCGAAGAAGCGCGAGAAGATCCGCTCGTTCAGCGTCGGGTTCCTGCCGCACGTGATCGGCGCGGGCTTCCTGATGCTCCTGTGCCTCAAGCAGCCGGACTTCGGGAGCGCCGTGATGATCGGGCTGCTCACGTTCATCCTCTTGTTCACTGCGGGCGCGCGGCTCGGCTACATCCTCGGCGCCGGCCTGCTCGCGGCCCCGCTGATCTACGCGCTCGTCATGTGGGTCGACTACCGGCGCCTGCGCATGACGGCGTTCCTCGATCCGTTCGGCACCCGGCAGGGCGCGGGCTATCAGGTCGCGGAGTCGCTCCTCAGCTTCGGCTCCGGTGGGCTGACCGGCGTCGGCATCGGGGACAGCCGGCAGAAGCTCTTCTACCTCCCCGAGGCGCACACCGACTTCATCAGCGCGATCATCGGCGAGGAGCTCGGGCTCATCGGGCTCGTGGTGCTCATCGTCGGGTTCCTGATCGTCTTCGCGCGCGGGATGCGCGCGGGGCTCCGCGCCTCCGACGACTACGGAACTTATCTTGCGGTCGGCATCACGATGTTCCTCGGGATGCAGGCCTTCACCAACCTCGCCGTGGCGATGGGGATGCTGCCCACCAAGGGCCTCGTGCTCCCCTTCATCAGCTACGGCGGCTCGTCGCTGCTCGTGAACTCGGCGGCGGTGGGAGTGCTCTTGAACGTTTCGCGCCCCCGTGAGGCGGTGGGCGCAACCGCGACGGCGCGACGCGAGGACGGGGCGAACGCTCCTCGCGGCGTGGCGATCGCGCAGGGAGGGACGGCATGACGATTCGCAGCATCATCGTCGCGGGCGGGGGCACCGGCGGGCACCTCTTCCCCGGCATCGCGGTGGTCGAGGAGCTCCGGCGGCGGATCCCCGATCTGGACGTGACCTTCGTGGGCACCGAGCGCGGCATCGAGGCGCGCGTGATCCCCGAGCGCGGGGAGCGCCTCGAGCTCATCGACGTGAAGCCGCTCAAGGGGCGCAGCGCGACCGAGCTGATGCGGAGCCTGATGATGCTCCCCGGGGCGTTCTCGCGGGCCAACGCGATCCTGTCCGCGCATCGGCCGGACCTCGTGATCGGCGTCGGGGGCTACGCGTCGGGGCCGATGCTCCTCGCGGCCGCGGCGCGCGGGATCCCGACGGCGATCCTCGAGCAGAACGCGCACGTCGGGCTCACGAACCGCCTCCTCGCGCCGATCGCGGGGCGCGCGTACGTGGCGTTCGAGGGGGCGCGCGAACAGCTCGGCGGAAAGGCCCGCCTGCTCGGCAACCCGGTGCGCCGCGCGTTCGTCGACGCGGCGCGCGCGGGCTCCAGCCCAAAGGGGGGGTTGGCGGCGCCCCCCCCCGCCCGCGGCGAGCGAGGGGGGGGGCCCGGGGGGCGGGGGGGGTGACAGGCGGGTGCGGCCGCGCGG
>JAYRVK010000014.1:0-21078 GCA_041918555.1 Sandaracinaceae bacterium | reverse complement strand
CGGATCAGGTGGTGATGGACCGCGGAGAGCGCCAAGAGGCTCGGGATCGGTCCGTGCTCGCGGTCCTGCCCGCGGTCCGAGATCACGAGGATCGTCGCGCCCTCGCGCACCGCGCGCTCCGCCGCGGCGCCGAGCGCCTCGAGCGCGGCGAGCAGCCCCTCGCGGCTCGGCGTGAAGAGGGCGCTGAGCGTCTCGGCCCGGAGGCCCGGCCGCTCGAGCGCCCGGATCTGCTCGAGCTCCTCGTTGTCGAGGATCGGCGTCGTGAGCTGGAGCTTCCGGCAGTGCGTGGGGCTCTCCTCGAAGAGGTTCGACTCGGGCCCGAGCGTGCTCCGCAGCGTCATCACGAGCGCCTCGCGGATCGAGTCGATCGGCGGGTTCGTGACCTGCGCGAAGAGCTGCTTGAAGAAGTCGAAGAGGAGCTGCGGCCCCGACCCGAGCACGGCGAGCGGCGTGTCGCGTCCCATCGCCCCGATCGGCTCCTTGCCCTCGGCGGCCATCGGCGCGAGGACCCGCAATACGTCTTCCTTGGTGTACCCATGCACGCGCTGTGCGCGCACGAGCTCCGCGGGCGCGAGCGGCGGCGGGATCGATCCGCGGGGTGCCGGGGGGACCTCGCCCATCGTCACCACGTTCAGGTCGAGCCAGCGGCGCCACGGGCGGCGCGACGCCTGCGTCGCCTTGAGCTCCGCGTCCTCGACGAGCGAGCCGAGCTCGGTGTCGACGAGGAGCATGCGCCCGGGCCGCAGGCGCCCCTTCTCCTTCACCTGCTCGGGCGGGATGTCGAGCACGCCGGCCTCGGACGCGACCACGATGTGGTCGTCCTTGGTGATGGTGTAGCGCGCCGGGCGCAGGCCGTTCCGATCGAGGACCGCGCCGACGAGCCGGCCGTCGGTGAACACGATGCACGCGGGGCCGTCCCACGGCTCCATGACGCACGAGTGGTACTCGTAGAAGGCCCGCCGCTCGTCGTCCATCGACTCGTGGTTCTGCCAGGCCTCGGGGATCATCATCATGATCGCGTGCGGCAGCGAGCGGCCGGTGTGCCGCAGGAGCTCGAGCACGTCGTCGAACATCGCGCTGTCGGAGCCCGTGGTGTCGACGATCGGCAGGAGCTTGCCGATGTCCTCGCCGAAGACCGGCGAGCGGAGCACCGGCTCGCGCGCGCGCATCCACGCGACGTTGCCGCGCAGGGTGTTGATCTCGCCGTTGTGCGCGATGCGCCGGTAGGGGTGCGCGCGCGACCACGACGGGAACGTGTTCGTGCTGAAGCGCTGGTGGATCACCGCGATCGCGGTCTCCGTGCGCGGGTCGGAGAGGTCCTTGTAGAACTTCGGGAGCTGCTCGGGCGTGAGCAGCCCCTTGTAGACGACGGTCCCGCGCGAGAACGAGCAGACATAGGGGTACTCCTCGTCCTTGAGGCCGCGCCGCGCGATCTCGTGCTCGATGCGCTTGCGGATCACGTAGAGCTTGCGGCTCAGCGCGTTGTCGTCGGGCGCGAGCGTGCCCGGCCCCACGAAGAGCTGCGCCACGTGCGGCATCGTCTCGCGCGCGGCCCCGCCGCACGCGCTCGGATCGATCGGCACGTCGCGCCAGCCGAGCAGGTCCTGCTTCTCCTCGCGCACGATCTCCGCGATGAGCGCGACGACCTCCGCGCGGAGCGCGCTCTCGAGCGGGAGGAACACCATCCCGACGCCGTACACGCCGGGCCGCGACGGGAGCGCGAAGCCCAGGCGCTTGGCCTCCTCCTGGAAGAGGCGGTGAGGGATCTGCAGGAGCACGCCCGCGCCGTCGCCGGTCGAGGGATCGCTCCCCTCCGCGCCGCGGTGCTCGAGGTTCGCGAGGACCTCGAGGCCCTGCTCCACGATCCGGTGGCTGCGCGCGCCGCCGACGTGGGCGACGAAGCCCACGCCGCACGAGTCGTGCTCGAAGTCCGGCCGGTACAGCCCGCTCATCGTCGCCTCCGTCGCTTGTCGGGATCGTCCGTGGGCACCTCGGGGATCGGCACGCGCGCGCGCTCGGTCGCCGTCGAGAGCACCACCATGGTCTCGGTCGCGGTCACGCACTCGACGCGGCGCAACGACGAGATCAGCTGCTCGAGGGAAGCCGTGTTGCGCGTCTTGACCTTGAGGAGGAGCGTGTGTCCGCCCGTCACGTGGTGGCACTCGAGGACCTCGGGCCACTCCGCGACCTTCCCGAGGAAGTGCTCGATGTCGCGCGGGTAGTTGATCGAGATGCCGATGAACGCGGTGATGTCGAGGCCGACCTGCCGCCCGTCGACCTGTGCGTGGTAGCCCGTGATGACCCCCGCGGCCTCGAGCTTGCGGATCCGGTCGAGCACCGCCGGGGCGCTCAGCGAGACGCGCTTGCCGAGCTTGGCGAGCGGGGTCTTGCAGTCGCGCTGCAGGACCTCGAGCAGCTCCTTGTCGATGCCGTCCAGGTCGATCACGCCGCGCACCATGACGCGCATGACGCACTACGTCAACAACTTCGTTCTGCCGCGACGAGATTCTGCCTAACGTTATTAGGTCGGAGGGGCACCCCAGGCGCGTCGCGCCCTGGTAGCCTGTCCCGCGGCGATGGATGGATGGGATCAGCTCCGCGCGGCGTACGTCCCGCGGTTGCGGGCGCAGCTCGACGAGCTCGACGCGCGGCTCGGCGCGGGGCAGCTGGCCGACGCGACGCGCCTCGCGCACAAGATCGCGGGCGCGGCGGGGAGCTACGGCCTGCCCGAGGTCTCGACGATCGCGCGGCGCGTCGAGGAGGCGCTCGAGGGCGGGGCCGCCTGCGCGACGCAAGTCGTCTTGCTGGACGCGATGCGCGCCGCGATCCCGGCGACGGAGGCGGCGGACGCGGGGCGCGTGATCCTCGTGCTCGGCGCGCCGCCCGGCGAGCGGGGGGGGCTCGTGGTGGTCGACGATCCGGTGGCCGCGCTCGCCGTCGCGATGGACCGCGCGCTCGCTGCTCTGGTGGTCCCGTACACCGCGGGCCCGCGCGGCGGGCGCGCGCTGTTGCGGAGCGTCGCGTCGGTGGAGGCGCTCCGGGCGGTGCCGCTCTTCGTCACCGAGGTCGCGCCGGAGAGGGCGGCGAAGGTGAAGGGCGAGCTCGGGGCGCGCGCGGTCTTCGCGGGCCCGTTCGACGAGCGCGTGCTCGCGCGCGTGAAGGAGGCCCTCGCGTGATCGCGTGCTCCGAGTGCGGCTCCGTGAACCCGAACGCCGCCAAGCGCTGCCTCGTCTGCGACGACCCGCTGCCCGACGAGCTCGAGGACCTGATCGACGGCCGCTACCGGACGATGAAGGAGCTCGGCCGCGGCAACAACGGCGTGGTGTTCGGCGCGCTCGACGTCGCGCTCAAGCGGCAGGTCGCGCTGAAGTTCCTCGCGCCGCAGCTCATCCAGAAGCCCAAGGCGGTGAAGCGCTTCCAGCGGGAGGCCTCCGCGCTGGCGTCGATCCGCTCGGACCACGTGGCGCAGGTGTACTCGTTCGGGATCGAGAAGGGCGCGCTCTTCTTCGCGATGGAGCTCGTGCTCGGGCAGAGCTGCAAGCGGATCATCGAGCAGCACACCGAGAACGACGAGTGGATCCCCGTGCACCGCGCGCTCGTGATCCTGATCGAGCTCTCGCGCGGGCTCTCGGCGGTGCACTCGGCCGGGATCATCCACCGCGACGTGAAGCCCGACAACGCGGTGGTCGAGCAGGGGAGCGGCCGCACGGTGCTCGTCGACTTCGGCCTCGCGCTCACCGACGACGAGGCGGGCGACTCGCAGGTGGTCGGCTCGCCCGCGTACATGGCGCCCGAGCAGATCCGGGGGACCTCGCGGATCGGCGCGCGCACGGACGTGTACGGGCTCGCGTGCGCGGGCTTTCATCTGTTGACGAACCGGCTCGTCTTCGAGACGCAGGACGTGAAGCGGATGCTCGCGCTCCAGCTCGACGCGGCGCCGCCCGCGCTCTCGACGCTGCGGCCCGAGCTCGCGCCGCTCGACGACGTGTTCCTGCGCGCGCTCGAGAAGGACCCCGAGGACCGCTACTCGAACTGCGCCGAGCTCACGAGCGCGCTCGAGCTCGCGGGGGCGTCGTGGCTCAAGCCGAGCCTCCCGACGGTCCAGTCGGGCGAATTCGAGGAGCCGGTGGCCGCGCGGATCCTCGTGGTCGACGACGACGACGAGTTCGCGAAGCTCAGCGTGCGCGCCTCGCAGATCGCGTTCTTCGGGACGAGCAGCAAGGTCGCGCGCGCGAGCACCGGCGAGGAGGCGCTGCTCAACGCGGCGCGCAAGCCCCCGCAATTGGTCTTGCTCGACTACGATCTGCCGGGGATGGACGGCGTCGAGCTGCTGTCTCGGCTGCGCTCGTTGCCCGGCGCGAAGAAGGCGCGCGTCGTGGTGATCTCGGCGAAGGCCGGCGACGCGGAGCGCTGGCGCTTCGACGCGCTCGGCGTCGACGGGTTCTTGCGCAAGCCGATCGAGATGAAGGAGCTCGTCGACGTGATCGCCGCGCTCGGAAGGGCGCGCGGCTGGATCGCCGTCGACGAGGACGACGCACCCTGAGCGATCCCCCTTATCGCCTTCTCGACTTCCGATCGTTCGGCGTACTGCGCGTCATTCGGCTGATCGATTCCCCGCGTTTTCGCCGGGAGGCGAGAAGACGGGAAGACGAGGAGAGTGCGTCCGCCACCGAACTTGGCGGAGCCCGCCAGTCCGAGGGAGTCGATGCGCCCCTCGCCGACCGGCCCCGGCTCACTCACCCGTGTCAGTGTGAAGGGATCGATGACTTCGACCTGCGCTTCCGCGCCGTCGTTGTTGGCGACGACAACGAGATCGCGGAGCGAGGCAAGCTCTGCTCGCCGCGTACGACGCGGTCCGAGCGGTACGCGACCGAGGACATTCCCGGCTCGGTCGAGCACGCCCAGGTCGGGAGAGCTCGCGAGGAGCGGGTTCGAGTCTCCGCCGAGGACGACCAATCGGCTGCTCATCCCGACTGCGCGCAACCACGTGGAACCCGTCATGGTCACTGCAGTCGACATCGTCACCCCATCAATCTCCAGCCGCGGCTGCCGCTGCTGCTGCCACCGCTGCTGCTGCTCGACGAGCTCCAGCTCCCGCCGCCCGCGCTGCTCCCGGTGGACTGCGCGAGGGCGCTCGGCGCGAGCGCGAGCCCGATGGCGAGGAGCCCGGCGAGCGTCGCGGCCCACGGCGCTCGGGTCGTCGCGCGCATGCGGGCACTCTCTCACGCGGCGCGAGACCCGAGAAGCGGACTCGACCCGCTCGAGGCGCTTCGCTAGGCTGGACGCGTGCTCCTGCGGATCGCGCTCGGCTTCCTGCTGACCGTGACGCTCGTCGCGGTGGCCGCGCCCTCGGCGCGCGCGTGCTCGGAGGAGGACATTCCGATCGCCTACGAGCCGGGCACCGGCCGTCCGATCTACGGGTACACCGAAGCGGGTTTGCCGGTGTACGTCTACATGGAGCCGGGGGAGGACCCGATCTACTGGTGGGAGGCCGTCCTGATCGGACAGGCCGCCATGAACCTGACGTTCCTCGGGCTCGACATCGGCTACGGCGTCGCGAACGAGATCCCGAGCGGCACATACGCGGGCTTCGAGATCGCGGCCGCGGTCGTGAACACGCTCGCGACGGTGGCGTGGGGGGTGGTCGGCTTCATCTACGCGGCGGCGCCGTGCGGCGGGTTGGGGACCGACCGGGTCTACTCGATGCCGTTCGCCGCAGGCGTCAGCCACCTCTTCGCGCTCACGTTCTACATCCACGGGATCTGGGCCCTCCTGCGCGACGAGGACGCCGGCCGATGGACGGTGGCGCCCATGGTCTCGATCGGCGCGGAGGGCTTCAGCGTGGGAGTGGCGGGCCTGCTCGACTGACGTCGCGGTTGCGTCGCGGCGTTCGGTGCCGACATCGTCCTCGTCATGTCGACGCACAGCGCCCGGATAGTCTGGGAGGGCGCGGACCGTCCGGCCACGGACTACTCCCGCGACCACCGCATCGAGTGGGGCACCGGCTCGCACAGCTCCGCGTCGGCGGCGCCCGCGTACGGCGGCAACCCCGCGCTCCCGAACCCCGAGGAGCTCCTCGTCGGCGCGATCTCGAGCTGCCACATGCTCACGTTCCTCGCGGTGTGCGCGCGCAAGGGCCTCCACGTCGCGCGCTACGTCGACGACGCCTCGGGCGAGCTCGCGCGGGGCGCGAGCGGCCGCACGATGATCACCCGCGTGACGCTGCGCCCGCACGTCGACTTCGAGGGGGAGGCGCCCGACGCGGAGCGGCTCGCGGAGCTCCACGCGCAGGCGCACCGCGGGTGCTTCATCGCGAATTCCGTCGCGTGCGAGATCGTCACCGAGCCCGCCGTGGATCTCGAGCGCGTGTCGCCGTCCCGTTGACTTGCTCACATGCGCTGCGCGCGGAGCGCGGCCTCGACGCGCACGGCCAGCCGCCGGAGCCCGGCGAAGATGGCGAGGAGCAGGAGCAGCGCGCCGAAGTGATCGACGAGGAGGTGGGCGAGGTCGCGGCGCGGGCACACGAGCTGGGCGGCGGCGACCCCGGTCAGCGCCGCGCCCGCGGCGGCGAGCGCGAGGTGGCGGCCCGGCGCGCGATCGAGCGCGAGGCCGGCCAGGAGGACCGGGAGCCCGGTCATCGCTCCGAGCGCGAGGCACGTCGGCGCGCCGGCGGTCCCGAGCGCGCCGTCGCTCGAGACGAGCATCGCGCCGAGCGCCGCGGCCAACAGCGCCAGGAGCGCCGCGCGCGGCGGCGGCTCCCCGCAGAGCGACCGCGCGAGCGTCACCGCGACGAGGCCGACGAGGGCGGCGGCGCCGACGAGCCAGCCCGTGGCGTTGGCTCCCGGCGCGTGTCCCATCACCCACGCGGGCGCACCGACGACCAGAGCCGCGACGGACAGGACGAGCGCGACGCGGAGCGGCGTGGGACGAGCGCGTAGCCACGCCCGGACGCCGCGCTCGCGCTCGAGCTCCGCGCGGACCCCCGCGTAGAGGCGCTCGAGGTCGTCGCCCGCCGGTCGCGTCACCGGAGCCCCGCGCGCGCGAGGCGCTCCCCGGTCTCGAGCCAAGCTCGCATGCGGCGATAGCCGCGGTGCGCGCGCACCTTCACCGCCGATGGCGTGGCGCCCACGAGCGCGGCGACCTCGGCGAACGGTTTGCCCTCGAAGAAGTGGAGCTCGATGGCGCGCCGCTGATCGACCGGCAGCGCATCGAGGGCGCGGCGGACCAGGGCCAGCGAGGCCGCGTCGGGCAGCGGCGCCGGCTCCGACGCCGCCGGCTCGAGGCGGCCCTCCGTCCCGAGCGGGGTCTCCTTGGCGCGGCCGCGCCGGCGAAACGCGTCGCGGATCAGGTTCCGGGCGATCGTGTGGAGCCACGGAGACAGCGCCCGCCCGGCGCGGAAGTCGTGGCGCGCGCGGTGGACCTGCAAAAAGGTTTGCTGTACTACTTCGTCGGCGTCCGCGTCGGCGCGGAGCGCGGCGAGGGCCACGCGGCGGACTCGGGGGGCGAAGCGCGCGAACAGCGCGCGGTGCGCGGCGAGGTCGCCTGCCGCGTAGGCGAGCATGAGCTCCTCGTCGGTGCGGGGATCGGGCGCGTGCATGTGCCCGGGCGTACGAGCCCCGGGTCCTGGTGTTACTCGACCCGTGACCGCGCGCTCCAGGCGGCGCAGCGTCCCCATGCTCGCCGGGCGATGGCGCGTGACCAACCGAGCCGGAACGCTCATCCTCGGGTTCGGCGCGTGCGGCGACGCGCCGCGTGAGGTGTCTCGCGGGCCGTGGGGATCACTCGAGCGCCGCGAGCTGTCGCCGCAGCGTCGCGGGCTCGGACGTCGGGAGCTCGCAGCGCCCGACCTCGCAGACGAACGCGGTCGGCCGATCGCCGATCGCCACCTTGCCGCGGAGCGCGGGGAAGCGCTCCGCCAGCGCGGCGCCGGCGCCGCCGGCGGGGACCCGCGCGACGAGGAGGCGCGGCGAGATCGACGGGCGAACGACCGCGAAGAGCGCGGCCGACTCGTCCGCGCCTCCTGCGATCACGACCTCGCGGCGCGGCGCCGCCCGCTGGTCGAGCACCGTGAGCAAGAAGCCCGAGCCGAATGGGCTGGCCATCGCGCGCGCCGTCGCGGCGTCGGCCGCGTCGAGCCCGAGCTCGAGCAGCGCGCGATCGCCTTCGAGCGCGCCGAGCTCGAGCATCAGCGCGATCGCGGCGTTGCCGCCCGCGGGGAGGACTCCGTCGTCGACGTCGGGGCGCCGCAGCGGCGCCGGGCCCGCGGCGCCCTCCGCGCAGCACATGAACGCGCGGCGCTCCGCGTCGTAGAAGCGCTCGACGACGGCGCGCCCGAGCGCGTCGGCCGCGAGCAGCCAGCGCTCGTCGCCGTCCGCCGCGTGGAGGCGCAGGAGCGCGAGCGCGGGCAGGGCGTGGTCGTCGAGGAACCCGTCGCCGAGCGAGACCCCGTGGCGCGCGCCGCGGAGCATGGTGGCGCGGTCGGGCTGCCAGAGCCGCTCGAGCACGAAGCGCGCGGCGCGCTGCGCGGCCTCCACGTAGCGCGGCTCCTCGAGCCACCGGCCCGCCGTCGCGAGCGCGAGGATCGCGAGCCCGTTCCACGACGCGAGCTGCTTGTCGTCGACCGCGGGCGCGGCGCGCGCGGCGCGTGCCGCGCGCAGGCGGGGGAGCGCGCGCGCCACGAGCGCGTCGATCGCCGGCGCGTCGAGCCCGAGCCGCGTGGACGCCACCTGCGGCGCGAGGCGGTGCAGGACGCTCCGCGCGCCCTCGAGCGGCGCGTCGTGGGGACCGACGTCGAAGAGCGTCGCGAACGCGCGCGCGTCCCCGGGCCCGAGCGCGCGCTCGAGCTCCGCGCGGGTCCACGAGTAGTAGAAGCCCTCACCGCCGGGATCGTCCGCGTCGAAGCCGACCACCAGGCCGCCGTCCGGCAGCTGCCAGGTCGCCACGAGCTCGTCGAGGGCCGCGCGGCCCACCTCGACGAAGTCGTCTCGCCCGAGCGCGAGCCCGGCCTCCACGTAGACGAGCGCGAGCTGCGCGTTGTCGTAGAGCGTCTTCTCGAAGTGCGGCACGTGCCACGCCCGATCGACGGCGTACCGGTGGAACGTGCCGGTGAGGTGGTCGAGGACGCCGCCGCGCATCGCGTGCTCGAGGGTCGTGACCAGGTGCGCCTCGACCGAGGGGTCGCGGGTCCGCGCGACGTAACGGAGCTCCGCGAGGAGGAGCGGCGCGTTGGGGAACTTCTGCCGCCCGCCGAAGCCGCCGTGCTCGCGATCGCGCATGCGCTCCAGCGCGATCATCGCGCGCGCGACCGCCTCGCCGGGCGCGGCGGTGGCCGTGGCGCCTCGCGATCGCGCGTCGCGCTCGATCGCTTCGAAGATCGCGCGGCCGCGCGCGGCCACCTCGGGGCCCGTCTCGTCGAAGCGCCGCTTCACCTCCTCGAGGACGTCGAGGAAGCCCGGACGCCCCCTGCCCCCGTGGCGCGGGAAGTAGGTCCCCCCGTGGAACGGCGCGAGCTCGGGGGTCAGGAAGACGGTGAGCGGCCACCCGGTCGACGCGCCGAGCGCCGCCACCGCGTCGAGGTAGAGCGCGTCGACGTCGGGCCGCTGCTCGCGGTCGACCTTGATCGCGATGAAGTGCCGGTTGAGGTAGTCCGCGACCTCGTCGTCCTCGAACGACTCCTGCTCCATCACGTGGCACCAGTGGCACGTGCTGTAGCCGATCGAGAGGAAGATCGGCTTGTTCTCTCGGCGCGCGCGCGCGAACGCCTCCGGGCCCCACGGGTACCAGTCGACCGGGTTGTGCGCGTGCTGCTGGAGGTAGGGGCTCGGCTCGGGGAGGAGGTGGTTGCCCTCGCGACGCACCTCTTCGGGGGTGCGATGGGTCGCGGCGACGGTCGGCTGCGCCCGCGGCGCGCGCTCCACGCGCGCGGGCTCCGGGGAGGAGCACGACGCGAGCGCGAACAGCACGGTGGCGAGCACGCGCATCGAGGGCGCGCCCAGCATCGGCTGGCGGAGCGGTCGCCCGCAAGCCGTCGTGTGCTCTCGGGGTCGCGCCCGCGCGCCTGGCGCGGCTCTACCCCGATCGCCGGTGAGGCGACTCAGCAGCACCCGTCGCCGGGGTAGTGCCACGTCGGCGGCGTGAGCACGAGGTCGACGCGGCCGAGCGACTCGAACATGGAAGCCGTCTTGTCGCACACGCCGAGCGGCACGTCGCGGCGGAGCACGTGGCCCTCGCCGTCGTCGAGGGCGGGCTCGTCGCCGACGTAGATGGCGGTGCGCCCGGTGAACACGCACGGTCCGTCGGCGGGGACCGGGTCGCGCCGCGCGATCACGTCGACGGTCTCGAGGAGCACGTCCCGTTCGAGCGCGTAGCGCCGGCGATCGAGGACGCGATACGGACGGCGCGCGCGGATCTCGATCGTGCCGAAGCCCGCGGCGGCGAGCGCCTCGACGTAGCGATCGAGCGGCAGCGCGCCGGACAGGCAGCGCGCGCGCAGCTCGGGGTCGTTCGAAAGGGCCTCGGGGATCGGCGCGTCCGCGATCGGGTCGCTGAGGACCAGCGCGCCGCCGGGGCGGAGCACACGGTGCATCTCCGCGAGCGCGCGCGCGAGGTGCTCGCGGGTGAAGACGTTGAAGAGGCAGTTCTGCGCGGCGAGGTCCACGCTCTCGCGCGGCAGCGGGAGCTCGAGCGCGTCGCCCAGCACGAGCTCGACGTGATCGCTCGAGAGCCACGGGTTCTGGGTCCTGGCCTCGGCGAGGAGCGCGCGCGCGGTCTCGAGCATCTCCGGGACCGCGTCGATCGCGACGACGCCCCCCGGGCGCCGGAGGAAGTACGCGAGCTGGAGCGCCTCGAGCCCAGCGCCGACGCCGACGTAGAGCGCGCGGCGGACCCCCGCGAGCTCGCGCGGATGGACCGTACTACCGCAACCGTAGTTGCGCTCGAGCATCCCCGTCGGGATCGCGAGGCCCGGCAGCTTCCACGGCGGCGCCGAGGTGCAGCACAGGCTCGCGTCGGGCGTGTGGGCGGCCCGCGCGTAGAGCGCGCGGACGTGGTCGAGGTAGCTCACGCGCGGCCCTCCAGCGCGCCGCCGCAGCTCGACCCCGCCCCCGCCGTGCAGCCCTGGCAGTGGCCCTCGGTGGCGATGCGCGCGCCCGTCAGCGCGTCGAGCGACTCGAGGTCCCAGATCGTCGCGGCGCGAGCGCCGAGCCGGATCTCGAGCATCTGGTTGAAGTCGCAGTCGTGGAGCCTGCCGTCCCAGGCGACGCTCACGAGCGAGCGGCACATGACCGACTCGACGGTCGCCTCGTTGAAGCGGGCGGCGAGGAGCTGGAGGTACCCCTCGAGCTGGCCGTCCCGCGCCAGCGCGTGCGCGAAGCGGCGGATGGGGATGTTCGTGATCGTGAGCAAGCGATGGAACTCGACTCCGAAGCGGGCGCGGAGCTCCGCCCTGTAGGTCGCCTCGAGGGCGGCCTGCGCGGGCGGCAGGAACGGACCGCTCGGGTTGTACACGAGGTCGAGGATCCGCGCCGAGCCCGGCTGGCCGTAGCCGATCGCGTTGAGCCGCGCGAGCGCGCGTAGGCTCGCCTCGAAGACGCCCTCGCCACGCTGCGCGTCCACGTTGCTCGCCGAGTAGCACGGGAGGCTCGCCACGACGCGCACGTCGTGCGCGGCCAGGAGCTCCGGCAGGTCCTCCATCCCGGGCTCGAGGAGCACGGTGAGGTTGCACCGATCGATCAGGCCGCGGCCCATCGCGCGCGCGCGGCGGACGATCTCGACGAAGCGCGGATGGAGCTCGGGCGCCCCCCCGGTGAGGTCCACCGTGGTGACGCTCGGGCTCGCCGCGAGGACCGCGAGGACGCGGTCGACGACGGCGTCCTCCATGACCTCCGTGCGCCGGGGGCCCGCCTCGACGTGGCAGTGCAAGCAAGCTTGATTGCAGCGCTTGCCCAGGTTGATCTGCAGGGTGGAGGCGACGGTGCGCGCGAGCGGCGCGAGCCCCCGGTCGGCCAGGAGGCCGTCGAAGTCGAGGGCGCGCGCGCGGCGCTCCGCCTCCGCCGCCAGCGGCAGGGGCCGCTTGCCGCGCCTCTCGCGGATGGAGCCTGCCTCGGGCATCGTCGCGAACCAATACGCTGCGGTGGCGACGAGGTTACCGCCTGCGCCCGCGTCGGCTTCACGCGCCACCGCCGGACCCCGAGCCGCGGCGGCCCAGTCGTCGAGCGCGTGAGGTGGCCATGCCGAGGGTCGAGCTGCCCTACGATCTCGGGTGCCCGAACGCGGAGGCCGCCGCGGGGCTCGCGCCGGAGTGGAGCGAGCGCGTCACGGACGAGCGTGGGTCGCCGTGAGCGCGCGCGCGCTCGTCTCTGGGGAGGATTGCTGTCGGCTGTACTCTCGCGGGCGTCCCGGACGTCGAGACCGTCGCGCCTGCTCCGCGCGTCCCGCTCCGCTCACCAGTGACCGGCGAGGCGCCAGTCGTACGCGAGGTAGCGCACCGCGTAGCCTCCGCGCCGCGCACGATCGAGGTCGGCGCGTGCGGGCGCGTAGCGCCCGATCCACGCGAGCACCGACGGCTCGAGCCCGAGCTCCCTCGCGTGGGCGCGGAAGTCGTCCGCGTACCAGTCGTAGATCGCGCTCAGCGCGACCTCTCGGCGCGCATGATCCACGATCACGTGCGGCGGCGAGGCGAGGCCCGCCGCCGCGCGATCGAGCTCCGCGTCGAGCGACGCACCGTGGTACGCGCGGGGAGCGAGCGCGGGACACGAGGCCGACGCGCAGTTGATCGCCGCATGGATCCGCGCGTCCGCGAAGCGATCCCGCAAGACGTCGTGCTCGAGCGCGAAGAGGTGGGTCGACGATCCGTCGAGCGTGAAGCGCTGGCCCCAGAAGAAGCCGAGCCCGTCGATCGGGGCGATCCAACCGCGCACGTCGTGGACGCTGCCGCGCACCTCGTGCTCGAGCACGGCGAACACCACGAGCGCGTTGTAGGCGTTGACGTAGTAGGCGAGCCGCGCGTCGCGTGCGCGGTAGGCGGCCGGCGCGCTGCGCGGTCCGTACACCCCGAGCGCGCCGACGAGGCTCGCGAGCTCGTCGCGGCGGATCCTGAGGCGCGCGTAGTCGACGACCCCGTCCGCGACCACGCCCCCCTCGAGCACCGCGTCCCAGCGGGCCTCCAGCTCGCGGGCCGAGCTCGGCGCGCGCGGCGGCGGGCGGCCGTCGACGTCGTGTACCCCCAGGAGCGGGCGCCACGCCGCGGCCAGGAGCGCCGCCGCCCCTGCGAGCAGCGCGACCGGGCCGCCCCAGCGGCGCCGGCCCGCGCTCGCGTCGCGGGCTCGGTTGGATCGTCCCCGCACATCGCCTCGAGGGCTCAGGCGCTCGGCGCGACGGCGCGCAGGTTCACGTTGACCTCGATCTCGTTCGCGACCTTCAGGCGCACCGGCAGCGGGATGGAGACGCCGTGATCGGTGAGCCGCACGCGAAAGCTCGCCTGGACGCGCAGCACGTCGCCGTCGACCCTCGCGGCGCGCAGCTCCTCCGAGAACGGGATGAGCCGGACGGTGGCCTCCGACACGACCTCCCGCGTCACGCCGTGGAGGGTGAAGCGCCCGTGCACCCGCGCGGTCGTCGGGTGGTTCGGGCTCAAGCTCTGCGCCCCCTCGACGCGCGTGACCTCGAGGGTCGCGTCCGGGAATCGCTGTGCGCCGAGCCAGCCGTCGCCGCGCAAGTGCTCGTCGCGCAGGTCGATGCCGGTGCGGAGGGACGCGACGCGGACCCGCACCGTGCCGCGCGCGGAGGAGAGATCCGCGGGATCGAACGCGACCTCGCCGGTCACGTGGGAGCTGACGCCGGTGATCGTCTCGAGCGGCGCGTCCGACACGAACTGGATGCGGCTCCCGCCGTCGTCGCGGATCGTGAACGTGCGCGGCTGCGCGGCGGCGGGCGCGGCCAGCGCGAGCGCGGCAGTGAGACTCGTGAGCGCGAGACCTCTCATCGTGGGCTCCTTCCCGGCGTCCTGCGCCGTGAGCCCCGTACGCCGCGCGCGGGGAGCGGTTACTCCGCAGCGTCAGGGCCTCGTGTCGGCGATCCGCGCGGACCGTCCCCGTGGTAAGCACGGGGCGTGTCGGCCGCGGACGCGCTCCGGTCACGCGCCGCGCGCGCGCGCGTGCTCTACGCGGCGGGGCCCGCGGCGGCCACGCTGGCGGTGAGCGCGGTCCCCCCGCCGGGCTGGACGTGGGGCGTGGCCCTCGGCGGCGGGGTGCTCGCCGCGCTCGCGGGGGCGGCCCTCCCTCGGCGCGTGCTCCTCGGGCGCGCGCTGGCGCTCGGCGGAGTCGCGCTGCTCGCCGCGGGGATGCACGAGACGTTGCGGGAGAGCCCGAGCGCAGTCGTCGTCTTCGCGCTCGGCGCGAGTGCCCTGTACGCGTTCATGACCGCGCCGTCGTGGGACGCGCGTCGCGGCGCCGCTGCGCGCTTCGGGGCGAGCGCCGCGGCGCAGGCGATGCTCGGGCTCTCGGCCCTCGCGTGGCTCGACCTGATGCAGCGCGAGCCGCACGCGGCGAGCCTCGCCGCCGCGATCGCCGGCTCGGTGGCGGCCCTCTACGGGGTGTGGCGTTGGCAGGCCGACGCCCGGCCGTCGCGCACCGCGCTCGCGCTCGTGCTCGCGCCGCTCGCGGTCGGGCTCGGGGCGGGCGTGTTCGCGTTCGACGCGCCGCGAATCACCGCGAGCTCGGTCGCGGCGACCCAGCTGATCGCTGCCGCCCTGATGCCCGGCGAGGGGGAGGGCGCCTCGATCTGGAGCCGCCTCCTCGATCACCCCGCGCGGCTCCTCGTCGGCACCTTCGCGGTGCTGTGCGCCGCGGGGACGCTCGCGCTCGCGCTCCCCGCGAGCGCGGCGGGCGGGCACAGCGTGGGCCTCCTCGACGCGGCGTTCACGAGCGTCAGCGCGGTGTGCGTGACGGGGCTCATCGTCCTGGACACCCCGAACGCGTTCGGTCCGCTCGGACAAGTCCTCTTGCTGTTGTTGATCCAGGTCGGCGGCCTCGGGATCATGACCTTCTACCCGCTCGCGCTCTCGATCCTCGGCCGGCGCCTCTCGCTCAAGCACGAGCGGGCGATCGCTGGCGCGCTCAACGTCGACGAGCGGCAGCGCCTCTTCGGCTCGGTGCGCGGGATCGTCCTCGTGACGTTCGTCAGCGAGGGGATCGGCGCGCTCGTGCTCACCGGCTGCTTCCTCGCCCACGGCGACGGGCTCGGCACGGCGCTCTGGCGCGGGGTGTTCACGTCGATCAGCGCGTTCTGCAACGCGGGCTTCGCGCTGCAGACGGACAACCTCATCCCGTACCAGGGTGATCCGATCGTCCTGCACACCGTGGCGCTCCTCATCACGCTCGGCGGGCTCTCGCCGATCGCGATCTTCGCCTTCCCGCGCTGGGTGCGCGGCGAGCGCGTCCCGCTCCAGCCGTTCCTCGTCCTGTGGACGAGCGCCTTCTTGCTCGTCGCCGGCGCGCTGCTCTATGCGCTGATCGAGTGGAACGAGACGCTCGCGGGGCTCTCCACCCTCGATCGGCTGCACAACGCGTGGTTTCAGTCGGTCACCCTCCGCACCGCGGGCTTCAACTCGGTGGACCTCACGCTCGCCTCACCCGCGACGGTGACCCTGATGATCGTGTGGATGTTCATCGGCGGGAGCCCGGGCGGCACCGCGGGCGGCGTCAAGACGACGACCGCCGCGGTGCTCGTGCTCACCGTGCTCGCCACGCTGCGTGGCCACACGGACCCCGTGGCGGCCGCGCGGCGGATCGGTCGGCGCACGATCCACCAGGCCGCCTCGGTCATGACCGTCTCGGTGCTCGTGGTCTTCGCGGCGGTCGTCGCGCTCCAGCTCACGCAGCGGATGGATCCCGAGGTCGCGCTCTTCGAGGTGGTGTCGGCGCTCGGAACCGTGGGCCTGACGATCGGGGGCACGCCGGCCCTCGACGAGGTCGGGAAGGTGATCGTGATGATGTGCATGTTCGGGGGCCGCGTCGGGCCCCTCACGCTCCTCGTGTTCCTCGGCGAGCGGCAGGCGCCGACGGAGCCGGTCGGTTCACCCCAGGCGGAGGTCGACGTCGGATGAGCAAGCAGGCGATCGTGGTCGGGCTCGGGCAGTTCGGCATGTCCCTCGCGACCTCGCTCGCGGGCAAGGGCGTGGAGGTGCTCGCCGTCGACCAGGACGAGGAGAACGTGCGCGCGGCGGCCTCCGTGGTCGCGGAGGCGGTGTGCTTCGACGCGACCGACGAGCTCGCGCTCGCGGGGACCAACCCGCAGGCGCGCGACCTCTGCGTCTGCGCGATCGGCAACGAGTCGCGCGAGGGCTCGATCATCGCGACCGCGCTGTTGCGTCAGCTCGGCGCGAAGCGGCTCGTCGCGCGCGCGGTCGACCCCCTGCACGAGCGCATCCTGCGGCTCGTCGGCGCCCACGAGGTCGTGAACCCCGAGAAGGCGTTCGGCGAGCGCTTCGCGATGCGCCTCCTCTACTCGGCGATCGTCGACGAGATCGTGCTCGGGCCCGGGCTCGTCCTCACCGAGCTGCACCCGCCGCCGAGCTTCGTCGGGCGCTCGCTCGCCGCGCTCGGGCTCCCGCGCCGCTATCAGGTCAACGTGGTCGCGGTCCGGCGCGCGGGCTCCGACGCGGTCGAGCTGCCGGACCCGAACCGCGCGCTCACCCCCGAGGATCTGCTCCTCGTCGTGTCGCGCCCGGGTGCGGTCGCCGCGCTGCTGGAGAAGGTGTCGTGAGAGTCGGTCGCCAGCTCTCGCTGCTCACGTGGCTGCTCGTCGGCGTGCAGGTGGCCACCTCGCTCGCGGGGATCGCGATGCTCGACCGGATGAGCCCGGCGATCGGCCGGATCCTGCGGGAGAACGTCGCGAGCGTGCGCGCACTGGAAGAGATGTTGACGGTCCTCGCCGCCCCGGCGCTCGGCGCGCCCGAGCGCGCCCGCTTCGAGGCCGCCCTCGCGGCGGCCGAGGGCAACGTCACCGAGCCCGAGGAGCCGGCGCTCCTCGAGACGATCCGCGCGCGCTCCGGCGCGGCGCTCGCGGGCGAGCCGGCCGCGCGTCGCGCGGCGGTCGACGCGCTGGCCGAGCTCGGGCGGGTGAACCGCGCCGCGATGACGCGCGCGGACGAGGAGGCACTGCGCATCGGCTCGGCGGGACGCTGGACGCTCGCGTTCCTCGCGGTGATCGGCCTGGCGGCGAGCCTGCTCTCGATCCGCCGCGCCAACGAGCGGCTCCTCGCGCCGCTCGCGGAGCTCCACGCGGCGGTGACCGCGTTCCGACAAGGTGACTTGCACCGGCGCTGCCGCGCGCTCGGGCCTAGCGAGCTGAGCGACCTGCTCGAGGGGGTCGACGAGCTCCTCGACCGCGCCGAGCGCGCCGCGCCGGCCGCTCCTCGCGAGGCCACGCCCGACCGCGCGGTGCTCCTCGCGCTGCTCGACCGCCTCGGGCGGCCGGCCCTCGTGCTCGGTGCGGACGGCGCGGTCGTCGCCGCGAGCGCGTCGGCGCTCGATCGTCTCGACGCCGACGGGGACGCCATCCTCGCGCGCCTGCGCGCCGGTGAGCCCGGAGAGGGCGAGACCCTCGAGCCGCTCGGCGAGCTCGCGCTCGCGCAGCTGGCCTGAAGGCCCGCTCACCGGCCGACGCGCCGGACTCCTCCGACGCGATCGAAGTGCGGCAACGCTGGCGGGCCCGAGATCGATCTCCGCCCCCGGCCGTGAGATAGTCGGCCCGTGCGCCCCGGAGACGTGGTGGCGGGTCGGTTCCTGCTCGAGTCGATCGCGGGCCAAGGCGGGATGGGGATGGTGTTCCGCGCGACGGACCGCCAGACCGGCAAGCCCGTCGCGATCAAGGTCATGACCCTCCACGCGGCCGGCGCGACCGCGCGCTTCGACCGCGAGGCCCGCCTGCTCGCGACGCTCTCGCACCCGGGGATCGTGCGCTACGTCGCGCACGGCGCCGACGAGTTCCAGCCGTGGCTCGCCATGGAGTGGCTCGAGGGCGAGGAGCTCGCGGACCGACTCTTCCGGCAGCCGCTGAGCCTCATCGAGGCCGTCACCGTCGTGCGCCACGCGGCGGGCGCGGTCGGCGTCGCGCACCAGAAGGGGATCGTCCACCGCGACCTCAAGCCGCAGAACCTCTTCCTCGTGAACGGCGAGCCGGCGCGCGTGAAGGTGCTCGACTTCGGGATCGCGCGGCAGGCGATGGCGATGACGCGCGCGCTCACGCAGCCGGGGATGGTGCTCGGCTCACCCGCGTACATGGCGCCCGAGCAGGCGAGCGGGCGCGCGGAGGTGGGCCCCGCGGCCGACGTGTGGTCGCTCGGCGCGGTGCTCTTCGAGTGCATCGCGCGCCGGCCCCCGTTCCTCGGCGATCTGCCGGTCGCGATCCTCATGAAGTCGATCGTCGAGGACGCGCCCCGCCTCTCCGACGTCCAGCCCGCGTGCCCGCCCGGGCTCGAGGAGGTGGTCGCGCGGATGCTCGCGAAGGACCCGCCCGCGCGCTACGCGGACGCGGGCGAGGTCGCGCGCGCGCTCTACGAGCTGCACCTCGAGCCCGTGCACGTGCCGGTCACCGCGCCCCCCCCCGCGGCACGCCGCGCGCCGCCCGCGTCGATCACCGGCGCGGAGCAGGAGCTCATCGCGGTCGTGCTCGCGACGCCGGAGCTCGCCGTCGACGCGACGCTCGTCGAGGGCGACGCGCCGCCGCGGCCCGACTCGATCCCGGGCGTGCAGCACCTCGTCGACGGCTCGGCGATGGTGGTGCTGCGCGGCGCAGGGCACGCGATCGATCTCGCGGCGCGCGCCGCGCGCGCGGCCCTCGAGCTCCGGGAGCAGCTCGGTGCGCGCTTCCGCATCGCGGTCGCGACGGGCCGCGCACGCCTCGACGAGCGCGTGCCGACCGGGGAGGTCGTCGATCGCGCGGCGACCCTCGCGACGCGCACCGCGGCGGGGAGCATCCGGCTCGACGAGCTCACCGCGGGCCTGCTCCCCGCGGTGTTCGTGACGCGCACGATCGACGACGCGGTGCTCCTGCTCGAGGAGGGCCCGGGCGACGAGCCGGTGCGCACGCTCCTCGGCAAGCCGACGCCGTGCGTCGGGCGCAAGAAGGAGCTGCGCATGCTCGAGGCGGTGGTCGACGCCGCGTTCGAGGATCGCAACGCGCAAGTCGCCTTGCTCATCGGTCCGACCGGGTGCGGCAAGACGCGGCTGCGCCACGAGCTCGTGCGCGAGCTCCGCACGCGCGAGGACGGCGTCGAGGTGTGGATCGGGCGCGGCGATCCGCTCGCCGCGGGGCGCTCGTTCGGGGTGATCACGCGCGCGCTCGGCGCGGCGCTCGGGGTGCGCGAGGGCGACCCGCTCGAGGTGCGCCGCGAGCGCGTCCGCGAGCGCGTGGCGCGGCACGTCCCGTTCTCCGATCGCGCGCGGGTGTCCGAGTTCCTCGGCGAGCTCCTCGGCGCGCCGTTCGACGCGGAGGACAGCGTGCCGCTCCGCGCCGCGCGCGCGGACCTGCAGCTCATGGGCGATCAGCTCCGGCGCGCGGTGCTCGATCTCCTCGACGCGGAGACCTCCGCGCACCCGGTGCTCCTCGTGATCGAGGACCTCCAGTGGGGCGACCTCCCGAGCCTCTCGCTCCTCGAGGCCGCGCTCGCGCGGCTCGCGGAGCGGCCGCTGATGGTGCTCGCGACCGCGCGGCCCGAGGTGGACGAGCGCTTGGTCGCGCCGCTCCGCCGCGCGCTCGAGCAGCTCGCGCTCGGGCCGCTCCCGCGGCGCGCCGCGGAGGAGCTCGCGCGCCACGTGCTCGGCGACGCCGAGCCCGCGGTGATCGAGCGGATCGTCGATCGCGCGGACGGGAACGCGTTCTTCCTCGAGGAGCTCCTGCGCGCGGCGGCCGAGGGGCGCGGGGCCGCGCTCCCCGCGACGCTCGTCGCGGTCGCGCAGGCGCGGCTCGAGGCGCGCGACCCGCCGGCCCGGCGCATCCTGCGCGCGGCGAGCGTGACGGGCCAGACGTTCTGGCCGGGCTGCGTCCAGGCGATCCTCGGCGGCGAGCCGCAGTTCGACGCGTGGATCGACACGCTGACCCGCGGCGAGCTCCTCGAGCCGCGCGCGCACAGCCGCTTCGCGAGCGAGCGCGAGCACGCGTTCCGACAAGACGTCGTGCGCGAGGCGGCGTACACGAGCTTCACCGACGCGGACCGCGCGACCGCGCACCTCCTCGCGGCCACGTGGCTCGAGGCCGCGAGCCAGAACGATCCGATCGTGGTCGCCGAGCACTTCGAGCGCGCGGGGCACAAGGACCGCGCGCGCGGGCACTGGGTGCGCGCGGCGGGGCGAGCCCTCGAGGGCGAGGACCTCGACGCGGCGCGGGCGTATGCGGACCGCGCGATCGCGGCGGGCGCGGAGGGCGAGCTCCTCGGGCGCGCGCACCTCGTGAAGGCCGAGGCCGCGAGCTGGCAGCTGAAGTACGAGCCCGCGCTCGACGCGGCGCGGGCCGCGCTCCCGCGCCTCACCCCGGGCGGCGCGGCGTTCTTCGAGGCGGCGACGGTGGCGGTGGCGTGCACCTCGGCGATGGGCCTCCACGACGAGACCGCGTCGCTCGTCGAGACGATGCGCGCGGCGCCACGCGACCGCGCGCCGGGGCCCGCGGCGCTCGCGCTCGCGACGGCGGCGAGCCACCTCTTGTACGCGGGCGACGTCGAGGGGGCGGCCCGCACGAGCCAGGCGGCGCGCGAGGTCGCGGTCCGCGTGACGAGCGACGCGGCGGTCCTCGCGAAGCTGGCCCTGTTGAGCGCGCGCGAGGCGAAGTTCCGCGGCGACACCGGCGGCTACGCGCAGCAGGCCGCGGCCTCGCGCGCGCTCTTCGAGGCCGCCGGCGATCTGCGCCGCACCCTCAACCAGCAGAGCAACGTGGGCTACGCGCTCCTCGAGCTCGGCCGCTTCGAGGAGGCCGAGAGGGAGCTCGCGAGCGCCCTGACGCGCGCGACGGAGAGCGGCAACACGCGCGTCGCGGCCTTCGCGCGCCACAACCTCGGGCTCGTCCTCGCGATGCTCGGCCGGCTCG
>JAYRVK010000013.1:0-3515 GCA_041918555.1 Sandaracinaceae bacterium | reverse complement strand
TCGCGCGCGCGCTGACGAAGGAGCGGCACGCGCTGTCGCACGCGCTCCTCGCCGCCCTCCCCGTCTCGGAGAGCGTCACCACGAACTACGACCAGCTCTTCGAGCTCGCGGCGCGGGCGGTGCTCGGGCCGGACCGGCTGGCGGTGCTCGGGCCCGGCCGAAGGAGCGAGCGCGCGCGCTGGCTCCTCAAGATGCACGGCTGCGTGAGCCGCCCGCACGAGATCGTGCTCACGCGCCAGGACTACCTCCGCTACGGCGAGGAGCGCGGCGCGCTGATCGGCATCGTGCAAGCCTTGTTGCTCACGCGGCACGTGCTGTTCGTCGGGTTCTCGCTCGACGATCCGAACTTCCACCGCATCGCGGACGCGGTGCGGCGCGCGGTGCGGCCCGACGAGGCCCCCGCCGCGCCTTTCGGCACGCTCCTCTCGGTCGAGCCGCGCGAGCTCACCCGCGAGCTCTGGCACGACGATCTCACCTGGATCGAGCTCGGCGCCGCGGGCATCGCGCTCCCCGCGGCCGCGCGCCGGATCGAGATCTTCCTCGACTGCGTGGCCGCCCACGCGCCGCGCGCCGACCACCTCTTCGACGACGTGTTCGCGGAGCTCCTCGACGCCGACGAGGCGCGCGTGGCGCAGCTCGCCCAGGAGCTGCGCGCGGTCGCGCACCGCATCCGCCGGCGCGAGGGCGAGGTCCCCTCGCCGGTGCTCCCGATCCTCGAGCGGATGCTGCGCGACCTCGGCGCGCTCCCCGGCGATTGACCGCGCGCGCGCGATGCCGCACAACGCGGCGCGATGAGCGAGAAGGCCTGGGGCGGACGGTTCGAGGAGGAGCTGGACGCGGTCGCCGCGCGGTTCAGCGAGTCGGTCAGCTTCGATCGGCGCCTGGGCGCGGTAGACGTGCGCGGCTCGATCGCGCACGTGAAGATGCTCGCCGCGCGCTCGATCGTGAGCGACGAGGACGCCGCCGCGATCGTCGCCGGCCTCGAGACCATCGCCCAGGAGATCGCCGCGGGCGAGATGCCCTGGGATCCCGCGCTCGAGGACGTCCACATGAACGTCGAGACGCGCCTCAGCCAGCGCATCGGCGCGCCGGGCGGGCGGCTCCACACCGGGCGCTCGCGCAACGACCAGGTCGCCACCGACATGCGCCTCTGGACCAAGGAGGCGATCGACGGGACCTGCCGCCGGATCGATCGCCTCCTTGCGGTGATCGTCGGCCGCGCGCCGGGCCTCGTCGATCACCTCCTGCCCGGCTACACGCACCTCCAGCGCGCGCAGCCGGTGCGGCTCGCGCACCACCTCCTCGCGTGGGTCGAGATGCTCGACCGCGATCGCGGCCGGCTCGGCGACGCGCGCGCCCGGATGGACGAGTGCCCGCTCGGCTCGGCGGCGCTCGCCGGCACGACCTTCGATCTCGACCGCGAGATGACCGCGCGCGCGCTCGGCTTCGCGCGCCCGACCGCGAACAGCCTGGACGCGGTCGGCGACCGCGACTTCCTCCTCGAGACCGCGGCCGCGCTCTCGATCACCGCGATCCACCTCTCGCGGATCGCCGAGGAGCTCGTGCTCTGGAGCACCCAGGAATTCGGCTTCGTCGAGATGTCCGACGCGTTCACGACGGGCAGCTCGATCATGCCGCAGAAGAAGAACCCGGACATGGCCGAGCTGGTGCGCGGGAAGGCCGGGCGCGTGGTCGGCGACCTCGTGAGCCTCCTGATGCTGATGAAGGCGCTCCCGCTCGCGTACAACCGCGACATGCAGGAGGACAAGCCGCCCGTGTTCGACGCGTTCGACACCGTCGACGACTGCCTCGACGTGCTCGCGGGCTGCCTCGAGGGCGCCCGCTTCGACGCGCGCCGCATGCGCGAGGCGCTCGAGCGCGGCTTCGTCGACGCGACCGAGGTGGCCGACTGGCTCGCGGATCAGGGCGTCCCCTTCCGCGAGGCGCACCACGTCACCGGCATGCTCGTGAGGCGCTGCGTAGCCGAGCAAAAGACGTTGTCACAGCTCAGCCTCGAGCAGCTCCGCGAGGCGCACCCCGCGTTCGACGAGACGCTCTACGACGCCCTGGATCCCGAGACCGCGATCGAGCGCCGCCGCCTCTTCGGCGGGCCCGCGCGCGCGCGGGTCGAGGAGCGGATCGCGATCTGGCGCGAGCGCCTGCGCGCGCGCGGCGCGGAGGCCTGAGATGGAGCGCGGCACGCGCGCCGACGTCCCGCCGAGCCCGTGGTGGAGCTACCGCGGCGGCGTCCTCTGCTGCGACGGAGCGCCGCTGCCGGAGCTCGCGGCGCGGTTCGGGACGCCGGCCTTCGTCTACGCGGCGGGCGCGATCGACGAAGCGTTCGACGCCCTCGCCGCGGCGGTGCCCGCGCCGTCCCTCGTCGCCTACGCGATCAAGGCCAACTCGAACCTCTCCATCCTCGAGCGCCTCGCGCGCCGCGGCTGCGGGGCGGACATCGTCTCGGGCGGCGAGCTCGCGCGCTGCCTCGCGGCGGGCGTCGACCCGACGAAGATCGTGTTCTCCGGCGTCGGCAAGACCGACGCGGAGCTCGTGATGGCGCTCGACGCGGGCATCCGCGCCGTCCACGTCGAGAGCGTCCCCGAGCTCGACGCGATCGAGGCGATCGCGCGCGATCGCCGCGCGCGCGCGCCGATCACCCTGCGCGTGAACCCCGACGTCGACCCCAAGACCCACCCGTACATCGCGACGGGCCTGCACGACACGAAGTTCGGCCTCGAGCTCGACGTCGCGCGCGCGCTCCTCCCGCGGCTCCTCGCCGCCGAGCACCTCGCGCTCGAGGGCGTGGCGTGCCACGTGGGCTCGCAGCTCGCGGGCGCCGAGCCGATGGCCGACGCGGTGGAGATCCTCGGCCGCTTCGCGGTCGAGTGCGCGCGCGCGGGCGCGCGCCTGCGCTCGATCGACGCGGGCGGCGGCTGGCCGATCCGCTACGGCGACGAGGAGCTCGACTACGCGCCGTGGCCCGCGTTCGGCGCGGCGATCCGGCACGGCCTGCGCGCGAGCGGCGCCGACGCGCTCGGCCTCGAGCTCATCGTCGAGCCGGGCCGCGCGCTCGTCGGCGACGCCGGCGGCCTCCTCGCGCGCGTGGTGTTCGTGAAGGAGCAGCACGGCAAGCGCTTCGTGATCGTCGACGCCGCGATGACCGAGCTGATCCGGCCCGCGCTCTACGACGCCTACCACGCGATCATGCCGGTCCTCGAGGGGCCGCTCGCGGGCCCTGCGGATCTGGTGGGCCCGGTGTGCGAGACCGGCGACTTCTTCGCGATCGATCGCGCGCTCCCCGCGGTCGCGCGCGGCGACCTCGTGCTCCTGCGCGGCGCGGGTGCGTACGGGATGTCGATGGCGAGCCAGTACAACTCGCGGCCGCTCGCGGCGGAGGTACTCGTCGAGGGGAGCGAGGGGCGGGTGCTCCGGCGGCGGCAGGCGCTCGAGGACCTCTGGCGCGCGGAGCGCTGATCGCGGGCGCGGTGCGCGGGCGCGGGCGCGGGCGCGGTGCG
>JAYRVK010000012.1:0-6085 GCA_041918555.1 Sandaracinaceae bacterium | reverse complement strand
GGGCCCAGCCGATCTTGAGCTGGATCCAGGTGAGCCGCGTGAGGATCGGGCCCGTGACGAGCCCCACCGCGAGGTAGAGGAGCAACAGGACCGGGACGAGGATCGTGTTGCCGAACGCGAGCCCCGCGACCGTCGCGGCGAACGCGAAGAAGTCGTCCACGAACGAGTGCGCGAGCTTGAGCCCGGGGATCGGGATCATCGCGAGGAGCAGGCGCGTCCCCGTCTTGCCCATCGTCGCGATCCACGTGAAGAGCGCGGAGGACGCGATGGTGATCGCGAGGACCGAGCCGCCGACGAGGAGCGACGCCTCGACCACCTCGGGCTCCGGGGCCAGCTCGACGCCGGTCACGTCGCGCGCCGCGGCCACGCCGATCAGGGTCGCGCACGCGATCCCAGCGAACGGGCGCCACGCCGTCGACACCGGGACGAGCCAGCGCTCGATGAAGCCGATCTTGTCGGCGAGCGAGTCCGCGAGCGCGAGGACCGCGAACAGCCCCCCGAGCGACCAGAGCACCTCGACCGGCGCGAGCGCGTGGAGCTGCCGGTGGAGATCCGCGGCCATCATCACCGAGGGCACCGAGGCGGGCGCCGCGAGGAGGAAGATCATCGCGAGCGGCAGCCACGGGTTCTTGCCCGCCGCGGCGCTCGTCGCGACCGCGGAGATCATCGAGCTCGGGAGCGTGTCCACCGCGCGAGAGTAATCGCCGCTCCGCGCTTTTGTCCCGCCGTCCGTCCGCCTATCCTCGGCGTTCATGCGCGCGGTGGACGGGTGGGCGGTCGCGATGGGGCTCTCGCTGGCCGGGTGCTGCCCTCTCTTCTCGGGCGACGAGGAGGCGGGGGAGGAGGACCTGCAAGACGTCGTGCGAAGTGCAACGACGTGCGAGGCCGAGGCGTGCCTCGAGGGGGCGCGGCCGCTCCTCGATCAGCAGCCGGCCGACGCGGCCCCGTGGCTCGAGCGCGGGTGCGCCACGGGGAGCTCGGAGTGCTGCTACCAGCTGAGCCTGCTCCACGACGCGGGCCGCGGCGTCCTGCGCGACTGGGAGCGCTCGATGGAGCTCCTGCGCGGCGCTTGCGAGGCGGGGCACGCCGGCGCCTGTCACAACCTCGGCGTCGGCTACCAGCTCGGGCAGGGCGCCGAGCGCGACTACCAGGCGGCGCGGCGCGCCTTCGAGCGCGCGTGCGACGGAGGCAAGGGCGCGTCCTGCAACAACCTCGGGACCATGTACGCAGGGGGCGACGGCGTCCCCGTCGACCACGCGCGCGCCCACCAGTACTTCGTCCGCGCCTGCCAGGGCGAGGATCCCCTCGGCTGCGTGAACCAGGCGACCGCGCTCGCGCGGGGGCGCGGCGTGGCGGCCGATCCGGCGGCCGGGGCGGCGCAGCTCCGCGGGCTGTGCACCGACGACGAGACGGCGGGGTGCCGCGCCCTCGCGAGCCTCCACTGGGACGGCGTCGGGGTGGCGCAGGATCGACAAGAATCCTTGCGATTGTACCGAATCGGGTGCGAGGCCGGGGATCGCCAGGCGTGTGTCGACGTCGGCGAGTCGATCGAGGCGCGCGTCGGCCTCGCCGAGGGTCAGGAGCCCGACCACGCGGCGGCGACCCAGCACTTCCGCGTGCAGTGCGAGCACGGGTTCCCGCGCGCGCGCTACCGCTTCGCGACCGCGCTCTGGTACGGGAGGGGGGTCGGGGAGGATCGCGCGCAGGCCCTCGAGCAGTACGAGCGCGCGTGCGACGGGGGCGAGGCCGGCGCCTGCAACGACCTCGCGGTCTGCTACGCGACCGGCGACGGGGTCGACGCGAGCCCCGCGCGCGCGAGGGAGCTGTACCAGCGCGCCTGCACGCGCGGGAACGCCACGGCCTGCGAGAACCTCGCGGCGCTCCCGGCGGGCGCGGAGTGAGCTCGCTCCGTCGCGTCGCGGAGCTCGAGGACGGCGCGGCCGCGCGCGTCGAGGGGGTCGTGCGGGCGGCGACCGAGACGCTGCGCTCGCCGCTCCTCGGCCGCGACTGTGTGTACTGGGACGTGCGCCGCGGCCTCGGTCACGCGCCCGAGCGCTTCGAGGCGACGTGGTTCTGGCTCGAGGACGCGACGGGGCGCGTGCTCGTGCGCGCCGACGCGCTCGACGTCGACGTGCGCGCGGAGCGGACCAAGGAGGTGCTCGAGACCGTCGCCGCGGATCACCAGGCGCTCTCGCAGGTGCTCCAGGGGCTCAAGCAGCAGCTCAAGACCGCGCACGGCGAGGAGCACAAGCAGCTCAAGAAGAAGCGCGCGGAGCTCGCGAAGGTGGCGACGTTCCTCCTCGCGGTGCGGGCGCACGCGCGCGGGCGGCTCCACCTCGGGGGGATGACCCTCGCGCAGCAAGGCCGCTGGATCGAGGAGAACGCCCCGACCCAGCGGCCGGCGGAGGGGGGAGCCACGATCGCGATGGCCGTCGATCGCTACGAGGTGGTCCTCGCGCCCGGCGACACGGTGGTGGCGGAGGGGGTGGTCTCGACCGAGCCGGTCCCCGCGTCGATGGCGAGGGGCGGCGGCTACCGCGACGCGCCGAGCGCGCGGGTGCTCGGCCCGGGGGAGGGCGGCGTGGTCCGGCTCGTCGGCGTCGGCGCGAGCCAACCGCAGCCGGCGCCCCCGCCGACCGAGGAGCCGGCTCCGCGGCGCAGGCCGCGCGGAGGTGGCGGGAAGGCCCGCAAGGGCGAGCTCGACCTCGAGCGCGTCGCGTTCGGCGTGGTGGTCGGGGTCCTCGTGGTGGCCGCGTTCCTGTGGCTCCTCAACCAGTGATCCGCCGGACCTCGGCCACGATCGCGAGCGCGAGCTGGCGATCCGCGTCGATCGGCGCGCACAGCGCGCGGAGCCACTCGGGGTAGCCCTCGGCGAGGAACGCGGGCGCGCTCGGGTCGAGGAGCGCCTCGCCGGGCCGCCCCGGACACGAGACCCGCCAGGGCGTCACGTGCGGCAGGACGTTCAGGTTCAGGCGCCCGCCGGGCTGCTTGATCGAGACCCGCACGCGCGCTCACACCATCCCGCAGGTGTGGCGGTAGAGCGCCGCGGTCGCCTTCGCGACCGCCTCGGGCGCGTAACGTTCCTTGCAGATCTCCCGCCCGCGCGCGCCCAGCGCGGCCGCGCGCTCGGGCGCGTCGAGGAGCTGCTCGAGGCGGTGCGCGAGGCCCGCCGCGTCGCCGGGCTCGAAGAGCAGATCGTCGGCCCAGTCGAGCACCTCGGGGATCCCGCCGGCGCGCGACGCGATCAGCGGGCAGCCCGCGGCCATCGCCTCGAGCGCCGTCATCGGGAACGTCTCGTAGCGCGACGCGACGACGGTCACGGCGTGCCTCGGCCGCAGCTCGCGGATCTCCGCGGGCGTGCGCGCGCCGAGGACCTGGATCCTCGCGCGGGCCTCGCGCGGGACCGCGCGCTCGAGGAACGCGTCGAGCTTGGTGCCGTCGGCGAGGCCGCGATCCGGGCCGACGAACGTCAACGTCGCTTCCTCGCGGCTCGCGTGGAGGCGCGCGAACGCCTCGAGCACCGTGTCGGCGCCCTTGAGGCGATCGAAGCGCCCGACGAACAGGATCGAGGCCGGGCCCGCCTCGGCGCGCGACCACGTGCGCTCCTCCTCGAGGGGCATCGGGTTCGGGATCACCGCGGCGTTCGCGAGCGGGGCCTCGTAGCGGCGGCGCACCTCGTCGAGCGCGAAGCGGCACGGCGAGCTGACCACGTCGGCGCGCCGGATCGCGTCCCCCTCCCACTCGACCCGCTTCACGTTCTCGAGCGCGTTGCGATCGAGGCCCAGCGCCGGGACGCAGAGGAACCACGGGCCGTGCAAGCGGACAAGTTGTTTTGCGGTGGTCGCGCCGTGGAGGAGCCGCCCGTGACCGAGCGCCTCCTCGGTCTCGTAGAGATCGACGGGGGACTGGCGGTGCAGGCGCCGGAGCGCGCGCGCGAGCTGCCACGCGAGGTGCGTCGTGTCGGCGGCGCCCACGTCGACGCGCCGCAGCAGCCGGTTCGCGACGTAGTGCGCGGGGGTGTCGCGCTCGTCGCGGGTGATCGCCACGCCCGCTTCGCGGACCTCGGCGAGGACGTCTGCGTCGACCTGCTGCGCGAGGACCTGCACCTCGACGCCCCGCGCGCGGAGCGGATCCGCGAGCCGCGCGACGTAGGTGACGATCCCGTTCTGCGCCCGCTCGGGCGGCCAGTGCGGCGATACGAGCACGACCCTCATCCGACGATCACCTCCCTCAGCCAGGCGCGCGTGTCGCTCGCGTCCGGCAGCACGAACAGGAGCGCCCACGCGATCGCGGCGCCCACGCCGAAGAACCCCCACGCGAGCGCCTCGCGCTCGAGGCGCAGGAGCTTCAGCTCGTGGAGCTTGGGCCAGAGCGCGAAGATCGGCGGGATGCCCGAGAGGGCGGTGGCCCACACCACGCCCTCCACGCCCGCGATCCCGTAGCCGATCGGGACGCCGGCGAGGATCCAGATCGCGCGCACGAGGTTCTGGTAGAAGCCGTACTTCGAGTGCCCGAGCGAGGTCAGGCACGTCTCGGCGGGCGACACGATGGCGAGGGTCGCGGAGCGCAGCGCGAGCACGCGCAGGATCCAGCCCGCGGCCGCGTAGCGATCGTCGAAGAGGAGCTCGATGACCCACGGCCCCGCGACGCAGAGGCCGCCGGTCGCGACCATGGTCAGTGCGTCGAAGCGCAGGCGCGTCGCGTAGTACACGGCGCGGAGCTTGTCGGTGCCCTCGCGCTGGATGCGCGCGAAGAGCGGATAGAAGACGCCGTGCACCACGCGATCGAGCGCCGCGCCGACCGCCTCGGCGATGAGCACCGCGGTCGCGTACACGCCGGCCACCTGCGTGCCGAGGAACGCGACGAGCATCAGCCGGTCGCCCCACGTGCTCGCGAAGAAGACGGCGGAGCTCCCCGTGATCCACTTGCCGAAGTCCCAGATCTCCTTGCGGACGCCGGGGTCCCACGCGAAGCGGTTGAAGTGGCCGACGTGGCGCGCGTTCGCGTACGACCAGCCGAGGTACATCGCCGCGTTCGTGATCCCGCCCGCGACGAGCGCCCACACGCTCGGGCTCAGCGACGCCCACGTGATCGTCACCGCGAGCGAGACGACCTGGCAGCTCGTCTCCATCACCACGAGCCGGCCGAGCTGCACGCGGCGGCGCAGCGTGAACTCGGCGGTGGTGTGGAAGCCCATCGTGACGACGGAGAGCGCGGCGATCGGGAGGAGGTACGCGACCTCGGGGGTCCCGGTCAGGAGCGCCGCGGGGTACGCGATCGTGCACGCGATCAGCCACAGCCCGACGCCTCGGACCGCGTGCATCGTCCACGCGGTGTTCAGGAACACGGGCTCGTCGCCGCGCTCGCTCCGGATGATCGCCTGCTGGATGCCGACGTCCGACAGCATGATCAGGCCGACGGTCACGCCGGTGACGACCTCCATCACGCCGAACGCCGCGGGGAAGAGCAGGCTGCGCAGGACCGTGCTGCTCACGAAGCGCAGGCCGTAGGTCAGCACGTAGCCGAGGAGCTGGAAGGCCGAGCCGCGGAGCGCGAGCTTGCGGAGGCTCGATCCCCCCCCCTCGCCGGACCTCTCCTCAGCCATCGACGTATCGCTCGAGCAGCGAACGCAACGACGCGGCCGTCACGCGGACGTCGTGCCGCTCGAGCACCGCCGTGCGACCGGCCGATCCATACGCGGCGAGCGTCTCGGCCGGCGTGGCGAGGACCGCGCGGACCGCGGTCGCGAGCGCGTCGACGGAACCCGCGGGGACGAGCCAGCCGTTCTGTCCCGGGACCACGAGCTCGGGGATCCCCGCGACGTAGGTCGAGAGGACGGGCCGCTCGAGCCCGAGCGCCTCCATGATCACGACGGGCAGGCCCTCGGCGAAGCTCGGCAGCACCATCGCGCGCGCGCCGAGGATGTGCTCGCGCACCTGCGCGCCCGAGGCCCAGCCGGTGATCGTGACGCGGTCCGCGATCCCGTGGCGCGCGATCGCGGCCTCCACCTCGCCGCGCATCTCGCCGTCGCCGACGAGCACGAGCGAGAAGTCGACGCCGTCCTTCGCGACGCGGCCGAGCGCCT
>JAYRVK010000011.1:0-4330 GCA_041918555.1 Sandaracinaceae bacterium | reverse complement strand
GCTCACCGTCGAGCGGGGTGAACGCGAGCGGCGCCGGCGCGCCGACCACTCCCTCCGCGTCGAGCGGCGCCGTCCACAGCTCGGGATCCACGCTCTGTGGGCGCATCACGAACAAGAGCGTGCGTCCGCTCGCGCTGATCGACGGCTCGCCCGCCTCCATCGCCTCGAGCGCGGGGACCGGCGCGGCCGGGCCGAAGGGTCCGCTCGGCGTCGCACGCCGCGCGACCAGGATCTGGTTCCGACCCTCGACGTCCCTCGTGAAGTAGAGGGCGAGGCGATCGGGCGAGAGGCTCGCGCCGTACTCCCGGTCCGCGGTGTTCACGCTGGCCTCCGAGACGGGCGGGCTCCAGGGGCCCCACGCCGCGCAGGCCGCTTCGCCGGTGACGCAGCCGCTCGGGTCGCACACGCGGCCGTCGCCGCACGCCTCGTGGTCGGGGGCGGCCACGCAGCTCCCCGACGGGGTGCACTCGAGCTGCGCACACGACGACACCGGGAGCCCCGCGCAGTCGGCCGCGCTCGCGCACCCACCCCCGCAGCCGGCCTCCTCTTCGATGCAAGTTTCGTTGACACACCGCCCGGCGAGGCAGGCGGTCGCGTCGGGCGCGTCCCCGACCGCGGGGCACACGACGCTGCCGCAGCTCCGCGTGAGGAGGAGCGTCGCCACCCGCAGCCCCGCGCGCACGTCCACCTGCGCCGCGCGCTCGACGACGAGGCTCCCGTCCGCGCGCTCGAGGCGCGCGAGCACGCGATAGCGGCCGGGCGCGAGGCCCGCGAGCTCGCCCGCGCGCACGCCCACGCCCCAGGCGCGGTGATCGCTCGCCGCGCTCGTGACGTCCTCCACGCCGCCGCTCGGGTCGCTCACGCGGACCTGCGCCCGCGCGAACTCGCGCCCGGGCGTGAGGTCGGTCCGGAGCTGGATCACGAGGGTCCCCTCGGACGCGCACGCGAGGAGCATCAGCCCGGCGATCGCCGGCGCGACGCGCGCTCGAGGTGCCCTACCCGACCCCACCACGCGACGACGTTGGCAGGACGTAGGGCGCTCGGGCAAGCGGCTTCGCGGCGGCCTGCTAGGATGGGCGCCCCCGCGGGGGAGAGAGGAGCGCGCGCGTGAAGCCCGGACCGATCGTCGGCGTGGTGATGGGGAGCAAGTCCGACTGGGACACCATGCGGCACGCGTGCGAGACGCTCGAAGCGCTCGGCATCGCCTACGAGAAGAAGGTCGTGAGCGCGCACCGCACGCCGGACCTGCTCTTCGAGTACGCCGCCACCGCCGAGGATCGCGGCCTCGACGTGATCATCGCGGGCGCGGGCGGCGCGGCGCACCTGCCGGGGATGCTCGCGAGCAAGACCGCGCTCCCGGTGCTCGGCGTGCCGGTGCCCTCGAAGGCCCTCAACGGGCTCGACTCGCTCCTCTCCATCGTGCAGATGCCGGGCGGCATCCCCGTCGGCACGCTCGCGATCGGGAGCGCGGGCGCGAAGAACGCGGCGCTCCTCGCGTGCGCGATGCTCGGCGCCAAGCACCCGGAGCTGCGCGCCGCGTACCGGAGGTTCCGCGCGGTGCAGACCGAGGCGGTCCTCGCGCACCCCGACCCGAGCGAGCCGTGAGCAGGATCGGGATCCTCGGCGGCGGCCAGCTCGGGCGGATGCTCGCGCTCGCCGGGCACCCGCTCGGGCACACCTTCGTGGTGCTGACGCCGGAGCGCGACGCGCCCGCCGCGCCGGTCGCCGAGACGATCGTCGCCGCGTACGACGACCGCGCCGCGCTCGAGGCCCTCGCCGCGCGCTGCGACGTGGTGACCTACGAGTTCGAGAACGTGCCCGCGGACGCGGTGGCGGTGCTCGAGGCCGCGGGCGTCCCGGTGCGGCCCGGCGCGCGGGCGCTCGAGGTCGCCTCGGACCGGCTGAACGAGAAGGCGCTCTTCCGCGCGCTCGGCATCCCGACGGTCCGCTTCGCGCCCCTCGACGCGGCGAGCGACATGGAGGCCGCGCTGCTCCACACGGGCCTCCCCGCGGTGCTCAAGACGCGCCGCCTCGGCTACGACGGCAAGGGACAACGGATCTTGCGATCGTCCAAGGACGCCGAGGGCGCCTTCACGGGGCTCGGCGCGGTGCCGCAGATCCTCGAGGGCTTCGTCGACTTCCGGCGCGAGCTGAGCATCGTCGCGGTGCGGGGGCTCGACGGGCAGATCGGGTTCTATCCGCTGGTCGAGAACCGGCACGAGGGCGGGATCCTGCGCTTCACGCGCGCCCCGGCGCCCGACGTCGCGCCCGAGGTCCAGCGGCGCGCCGAGGGGCACGCGCGGGCGCTGCTCGAGGCGCTCGACTACGTGGGCGTGCTCGCGCTCGAGCTCTTCGACGACGGCGTGGACCTGCTCGCGAACGAGCTCGCGCCGCGCGTACACAACAGCGGGCACTGGACGATCGAGGGCGCGGAGACGAGCCAGTTCGAGAACCACCTCCGCGCGATCACCGGCAGCCCGCTCGGCGAGTGCCGCGCGCGCGGCGAGAGCGCGATGATCAACCTCATCGGCGAGGCGCCCGACGAGCGCGCGATCCAGGCGGTGCCCGGCGCGCGCCTCCACCTCTACGGCAAGGCGCCGCGGCCGGGCCGCAAGCTCGGCCACGTCACGGTGACCGCGGCCGATGCGTCGACCCTCGACGCACGCCTGGAGCGGCTCTGAGCCATGTCGGAAGCAATCCTCGTTGCTTCGGTGCTCGGTTCCTTCGTGCTGTTCGCCGTCGCGATCGTCGGCCTCTCCGTCGTCTTCACGCGCTACCAGCGCGCAGAGTGGCAGCGCGCGGCCCAGGAGCTCGGCCTGTCCCTCGGTCCGCACCCGCACTACCGCGGCGCGCTCTTCACGCCGTACTACACGGAGCACATGGTCGGCGAGCGCGCGGGCCTGCCCGTCCGGATCGGCGTGCGCATCGTCGTGTCGGGCTCCGGCAAGAACCGCTCGCGCACCTTCTACACGTACGCCGAGGTGATGTACGGGCGTCCGCTCGGTCTGGGACTGACCGCGATCGCGCAGGGCCTCCTCGGGCGCCTCTTCGGCGCGGTCGTGGGCGAGCACGATCTCCAGCTCGGCGATCCGACGCTCGACAAGGCCTACACGATCCACGCGGCCGAGCCCGACCTCGCGCGGCGCCTGCTGCTCGTGCCGTACGTGCGCGAGGCGCTCGACTGGCACCGCGAGGCGCCGTTCCGGCCGCAGATCCACGACGACCGGCTCCGCGTGGAGACGCGCGGCAAGGTGCTCGACGCGGTGTCGCTGGGGCGCGCGCGCGACGGCGCGGTCGAACTCGCGCGGCGGCTCCACGCCGCGCGCGCCGAGATCGGGCCGACGAGCGCGGAGCAGACGATCGCGACCGCGTGGAAGCAGGTCGCGGACGCGCGGCGCCTGACCCTGGACCTCGCCAGCCAGCGGCTCTACGGCCGCGTCGACGGGATGCACGTGGAGGTCGAGGCGCAGCTCCGCCAGAACGCGCGCGTGACGCGGTTCGTGGTGCGCTTCGATCGCGCGCTCGGCGTGGGGCTGCGCCTCACGCGGCAGGGCGCGCTCACCGGGCTCGGCAGGATGCTCGGCATGCAGGACATCACGGTCGGAGACCCGCTCTTCGATGAGCGCTTCGTGGTGAAGGGCCAGCCCGAGGCGGCGGTGCGCGCGCTGCTCACGCCGGAGGTGCGCGCGCGCCTCGTGGAGCTGCAGGCGCAGGCGAGCGAGCTCGACGTGGCCGACGATCACCTCGCCGCCGAGGTCGGCTGGCTGGTGCACGACCCGGCGGTCCTCGACGCGAGCCTCGCGGCGATCGCCGCCGCGGGCGCCGCGCTCGCGCAGGTGGCCCCGGGCGGGGTCGGCCCGTACCGCGGCTAGCGCCGTGCGCGAAGCCGTGTCGATCGCGGCCCTGCTCGCCGGCTTCGCCGCGGTGTTCGCCGCGATCTTCGCGCTCGCGCTCGCGCGGTCGCGGTATCTGCGCGCCCGATGGCGCGCGGCCGCGGACGCGCTCGGGCTGACCGTCGCGCCTCGTCTGCAGCCTCCCGGCGTCTTGCTCCAGCCCTTCTACACGGAGCACATGGTCGGCGTGCGTGCGGGGCTGCCGATCGCGATCGCGGCGAGCACGCCCTCGAGGGCGGTGAGAGGGCCCGCGGGAGCGTCGGTCGAGGGAGCCTCCGGCGGGGGCGGCTCCTCGGCGGGGGCCGGGGCCGCGCCGCAGGCCGCGGCGAGCGCGAGCGCGAGTGCGATCGGGACGTGTCGGTGCATGGAGGCGTTCATAGGCCGCCGTGGGATGCCGGTCGAGCGCGCAAGAGAGCGCGGGGAGACAGTCCGGAGCG
>JAYRVK010000010.1:0-7646 GCA_041918555.1 Sandaracinaceae bacterium | reverse complement strand
CGAGCTCGGCGTCGGCGAGGAGCCCCTCGTCGACCGCGCCGTCCGCGGCCGCGAAGAGCGCGGGCAGGCGCCCCGCGAGCCAGGCCGACGCGGCCCAGCTCGCCTTCTCGGCGGCGAGCGCCACGACGAGCCCGTCCGCGAGCGCGACCTCGCCCGCGAGCGCGCGATCCATCACGCGCGCGAGCTCGTCGGGCTCGCCGAGCGCGGCGTCCTCGCCCGCGAGCGCGCGCGCCGCGAGCGCGGCGTAGTGCGCGGCGTGGCGGCGGATCGTCGGCGCGAGCTCCCCGCGCGCGTCGAGCCGGCGGCGCGCGTGCTCGCGGATCGGGCCGAGCAGGCGGAGCCCGAGCTCGCCCGCGCGCCGCGACGAAGGCACCGCCGCCAGGAGCGACGCGTGCCGCAGGCGGTGCAGTCGATCGAAGGTGGCCGCGTCGTCGAGCGCCAGGACGGAGGCCGCGCCCGCGGCGTCGAAGGCGCCGCGGAACACCGACAGCCGCGCGAGCGCGTCCCCGAGTGGCGGCTCGAGCCGCGCCCACGCGTCGTCGAGGACACCGTCGAGGGTCACGGGTCCGCCCCCCGCGGCGAGGCTCTTCGCGAGCGCGAAGGTCCCCACGAGCGCGGCGCGAGCCGCGGCGAGCTCGATCGCGAGGGGGAGCCCGTCCAGCGCGTGGAGGAGCTCGGCGATCGCGGCGTGCTCGTCGCCCTCGGGCGCGTAGCTCCCGCGGAGCTCGCGCACGCGCTCGAGCCAGAGCGCCCGCGACGACTCGGGCGAGAGCGGACCCAGCTCGAGGACTGCACCCCCCGCGTCGAGCCGCGCGCGCGCGGTGACGACGAGGGCGTGCTCGGGCCCCGCCGCGGCGCGGGCGCGGACCCACTCCGCGGCGGCGGGCCCGAGCCGATCGGCGCCGTCGATCACCGTCACGCACGGCGCGGCCGCGGCGAGGCTCGCGTCGAGGGCCTCTTGCGACGCGATCCCGAGCGCGTTGCAGAGCGCGGCGTCGAGGTCTTCGAGGCGCTCGATCGAGGTCGCGTCGACGAAGACCACCCGCCGCTCCGTCGCCTGCGCGAGCGCGCGCGCGAGCGCGGTCTTGCCGACCCCGGGCGGGCCCGCGAGCGCGATGGCGCGCGCGTCCTCCGCGAGCCAGCCGGACAGGCGCGCGAGCTCGGCGGCGCGGCCGAACAGCGGACCGGGCGGAGGGGGGCGCGAGCTCGGACCGACGGAGCGCACCCGACCTCGATATCACGACCCGTCGTCCCGCGGCGCGCTAACCGCCCACGCAAGACGTCGTGCGATCTGCGAAGCGGCCGAGGCCGAGAAGCGCGCGCTCCTCTCCGTCGACGAGGATGCGATAGAGACCCTCGCCCGGGAGATCCGGGATCTCGCAGTAGCGCACCTCGTCCACGCAGATGGGATCGCACGCGCCGTCGCACGCGCCCGCGTAGCGCGTCGCGGAGACGTGGAGCTCGCCGCCGCGCTCGTCCGGGATGAAGTAGCTGAGGCAGGCGCCTTGGTGATCGCACGCCGCGCAGTCGTCGCGCAGCTCGATCACGGTGCGCGCGAAGCGCTCGCGCACGCAGACGTCGGTCGGCGGCCACGGCGTCGCCGCGAGCGGCTCGCTCTCGTCGCACGCGTCGCCGAGGGCGAACGTGGCGCAGCCCGACGGATTCGGCGGGCCGCCCGCGCGGTCGCGCACGGGGAGGATCACCGCGGCCTCGCCGTTGACGTGGACCTCCCAGTCGCCGGCCACGGGGAGCCCGGGCACCGCGCAGGTGCCGCCGGCCGGAGCGCACTCCGCGCAGTCGCACGGATCGGGGCAGAGCGTCGTCGTCAGCGAGAGGATCCGCGCGCGCGGGTCGATGCCTGCGACGGCGCACTCGGTCCTCGGGCAGCAGGCGCACTCGTCGATGCGATAGGGCACCTCGAACGGGACGCCGCGCACCGCGACGAGCCCTGGCGCGGGCGAGCACGCGCCAATCGCGCGACGCGGCGGGCACTCGAGCGGAGGGGGGGGGCCGGCGTCGATCGGGTCGGGGCCCGCGTCGATCGGATCGGGGAACGACGCGTCCGGGGCGGCGCCCGCATCGAGCGCTCCCGGGCCGCACTCGGCGGCACCGACGAGGCGCATCCCGATGGGGCACTCGAACGGACAGAGGCTCTCCCAGGGTGTCTCTGGCAGGTCGGCGGCGTTGCAGCAGACCATCCCCGGCGGCACGCGGCAGCGCATCCCGTCGAAGATCGTGTGCGACTCGTGGCAGCCCGCGGCGAGCGCGGAGCAGACGAGGAGCGGCACGGCGCGGCACAACCCACCCATGCCCGAGGCACCTGGCAACGGGCGTACCAGCGCTCAGACCCGCGAGCGGGCGGGCTCCTCGACGCGGATCCGATCGGTCAGGCGCGCCCGCGCGAGCGCGCCCGCGCACCAGGACGCGTAGCCGTCGCGCGTGAAGTGGATGCCGTCCTCGCCTTGCGCGCCGTGGGTCAGGGGCCGCGAGTCGATCCACTCGACGCCGAGCGCGGGGAGGATCTCGCGCTGGCGCTCCGCGTTTCGCTCGTGCCAGCCGCCGACGAACTCGGCGTACTCCGAGCGCTCGACGTCCGAGGCCGCGGGGCCGAGCCACACGACGCGCGCCGCACCGGCCGCGCGCGCCTCGTCGACCACCCACGCGAGCTGCTTCTGGTAGACGACCGGGTGCCGACAACGATCGTTGCCTCCGAGCGAGACGACGACCACGTCGGGGCGGCCGCCCTCGCGCAGGCGCTCCGCGAGATCGCCGGTGCGGACGTAGCGCCCCGTCGACCAGCCGCGGCGCGCGAGGTGCCCGAGGCTCGCGAGCCCGGCGTCGCGAACCGCCTGGTCGATCATCGGCCCGAGCCGCTCGACGTGGGAGTCCCCGACGACGCGCACCGTCAGAGTGGCCTGCCCGTGGACGACCGAGGGCGAGATCAAGGTCAGGGCGGCGATCGCACAGAAGCGCTTCACGGGGACCGAACACAGCAGCCGCCGTGCCACGCCCGTGCACGTCGCTCCGAGACCGCGGCCGCGTCCGCGCGGACGCGTGGGGCGTGGGATGCGGGACACGCTCCGATCCGCTACGTTCGCGCCTTCTCTCTCCCGGGAGGCGAGCGATGGCGACGGCGGGCACGATGTTGGCGAGGATCGAGGGCTGGGCGAAGAAGCAGCCCGACGCACCGGCGCTGCACGATCGACGCCCAGGCGGGGGCTGGGCCGTCACGACCTACGCCGGCTGGTGGCGCGAGGCGCGCCGCATCGGCAAGGGCCTCATGGCCCTCGGGGTCGCGCCCGCCGACTGCGTCGCGATCGTCGGCGCGAACCGCACCGACTGGCTCCTCTGCCAGCACGGCATCAACGCCGCGCAGGCGATCCCGGCGCCGCTGTACACGACGCTCCTCGCCGAGCAGATGGCCTACATCCTCGACAACGCGCAGGCGAAGGTCGCGATCTGCGACGACCGCGACCAGCTGAAGAAGATGCTCCGCATCCGCGACGAGAAGCTCGCGGGGCTCGAGCACGTCGTGACGATGGACGACCTCGGCGCCGACGATCCGCGCGTGCTCACGCTCGACGCGCTCAAGAAGAAGGGCGACGCGATCGAGGACGCGGCGCTCGACGCGCGCCTCGACGCGGTGAAGATGGACGACGTCGCGCTGCTCATCTACACGTCCGGCACGACCGGCCTCCCCAAGGGCGCGATGTTCACGCACGAGGGGATCGAGACGATCGGGAAGGCGACCGCGCAGGTGTTCCCGTTCCTCGTCTCGCGCGAGACGACCTTCGTGAGCTACCTGCCGCTCTGCCACGCGGCCGAGCAGGGCCTGACGAACTTCGCCGGGCTGATGACGGGGGGCACGCTCTACTTCTGCCGCGACATCGCGCAGATCAAGGACCACCTCGTCGAGGTGCGCCCGACGGTGTTCCTGGCGGTGCCGCGGGTGTGGGAGAAGTTCGAGGCCGCGCTCGCGGGGCGGATGGCCGAGGCGAAGGGGGCCAAGGGCGCGCTCGCGAAGTGGGCCCTCGAGACCGAGCTCGCGTGGTTCCGCCGCGAGGCGGCCCAGGGCGGCGCGGTGCGGCGCTCGGTCCGTCGAACGATCGCAAACAAACTTGTCATCTCGAAGATCAAGAACGCGCTCGGCCTCGATCGGCTGAGGCTCGCGCTCAGCGGCGCCGCGCCGATCTCGACGAGCACGCTCGAGTTCTTCGCGTCGATCGGGATCCCGATCCACGAGGGCTACGGGATGACCGAGACGACGGCGTTCGCGAGCGTTCAGCCCTACGGGAAGGTCCGCTTCGGGACCATCGGCACCGCGCTCCCCGGCGTGTCGGCGAAGATCGCGAGCGACGGCGAGATCATGCTCAAGGGCAAGAACATGGTGAAGGGCTACTACCGCCTGCCGCAGCAGACCGCGGAACTCTACGACGCCGACGGCTGGATGCACACCGGCGACCTCGGCGCGATCGACGCGGACGGCTACGTCTCGATCACCGGGCGCAAGAAGGACCTCATCATCACGGCGGGCGGGAAGAACGTCGCGCCCTCGGAGATGGAGGGGTACCTCCAGGCGATCCCGGGGGTCGGCCAGGCCGTCGTCGTCGGCGATCGGCAGGCGTACCTGTGCGCGCTCCTCGTGCTCGATCCCGAGGCGCTCCCCGCCCTCGAGGCGGCGAGCGGGGTGAGCGGCCTCCGGGACCTCGGCAAGGCCGCGCGCGACCCGAAGGTGCGCGCGTTCCTCGAGGCCGCGATCGAGCGCGAGTGCAACGCGAAGGTCGCGCGCTACCAGACGATCAAGAAGTTCGACGTGCTCGACGGCGTGTTCAGCGTCGAGGGCGGCGAGCTCACGCCGACGCTCAAGGTGAAGCGCAACGTCGTCAACGAGAAGTACGCGGACCGGATCGCGAAGCTCTACGCCGACGACGCCGCGGGCGCGCGCGCGTAGCCGCGAGAGTCACAGCTCGGGGTCGGTGATGCAGAACGCCTCGCCGACCGTGCCGGCGGGGCAGACGATCTCGTCGCTCGCGTCGCAGGACGCGCGCTCCGCGCCGACGAGGACGAGCCCGCTCGAGCCCATCTCGTAGTGCGCCTCCATGCCCGGGAGGTTGCACACCGGCTCTTGGCGGGGGTTGCCGCAGTACGCGATGAGCCGCCCCGTCGCGTCCGCGGGCAGGCCGCAGTATGGCCCGCTCGCGGCGCAGCCGGAGACGAGGAGCACGAGCGCGAGACGCCGCATGGCGCGCAGTATGGGCTCAGCGCTCGACGCGGGCGAGGTCGACGATGAGCGGCCGGTGGTCCGAGCCCGCGCCGACGCCCTCGGCGACCCGCACGGGCGCGAGGTGCCGCGACACGAGGACGTGATCGAGGGCGATCGGCGGCGCGGGGAACACGCCGTTGGGCCACGTCGAGGCGTGCCCGCGCCCGACCGCGTCGTGCACGTCGGCGACGCCCGCGCGCACGAGGGCGCGCACGCCGTCGTGGAAGAGCGTCGCGTTGAGGTCGCCCGCGACGACGAGCGGCTCGTCGATCGCACGGACCCGCGCGGCGAGCGTCGCGAGCTGCGCGCGCCAGACCGCGGCGTAGGTCTCGTCGACCGGCGGGAGCGTGTGGACGGCCATCACGCGGAGCGACGCTCCGTCGCGCGGCGTCACCGTGGCGTCGATCATCGGGACGCCCTCGAGGTCGACGAGCTCCGAGCGCGCGATCGGGTGGCGCGACAGCACGGCGATCCCGAACGCGTCCTCGCGGACGATCACGTCGCGGTGCGGGTACGCGGCCCGGACGCGCGGGCGCTCGAGGAGCTCGAGCCAGCGCGGCGAGACCTCCTCGAGCACGAGCACGTCGGCGCGGGCGGCGAGGAGCTCCTCGAGGAGCACCTCGGGGCTGGGGTTCACGTAGAGCACGTTCGCCGCGACGACGCGGAGTCGCTCCGCGCCGGCGGCAGCGCGCGCCGTGGGCACGAGCGTCGGCCCGACCGAGGCCGCGTGGAGGAGCAGGGCGAGGCCCGCGAGGGGCGCGGCGATCCGATCGCGCCGGGCGAGCGCGAGCGCGAAGAGGCAACCGGCGGCGACGAAGAGCCACAGCGTGGCGGAGCGCGCCCAGATCACGGGCAAGGACGTCTCCGGCGCGAGCCGGCACAGCGCGGAGAGCGCGAGGAAGAGGCCGGCGGCACCGGCGAGGACGAGGCGACGGCGGGGAGTGCGCATGCGCTCCATCCTCGAGCCGGGGTTCGAAGTCGGCGCGTGGAGGGCGAGGAGACCTCGCAGCGCGCGTGTGGCGAAGCCGTGGCGTCAGGCAGCGCTCGAGGAGCCGGTCTCGGTCGCGCCGACCGCGGGCGCCGCGAGCTCCGCCCAGGGCGCGCGCCGCGCGAGCAGCGCCTCGAGCCGGCGCACGTCCGGCGCGTAGAAGTCGCGGAGCGCGGCCCGAAGGGCCGGGTCGAGCCGCTCCGGCGCGCCGCGCGTGACGTTCACCTCCGTGTCCCAGAAGAGGAAGAGTCGTTGACGGAGGGGCTGCGGGAGCCGGCGCCAAGCGCTGCGCACCGGGCTCACGCTCCGCACGAGCGGCACGAGCCAGGGGAACCGCTGCGCGTCGCCGCCGCGGTTGAACTCCGAGCCGAGATCGGCGGGCCGGTAGCTCGCGTCCACGCCGAGGTGCTCGAGCACCGCCTTCAGGACCTCCGCGGGCCGATCCCGCAGCTCGTCCGTGAAGAACACCTGGAGCTGCTCCTTCGGGAACGACTCGAGCCAGCGGGCGAGACAGCGACCGTACTCGCTGCGGACGAGGTAGCCGTCCGCGCGCGTCTCGAGCGAGAAGGGCCGCTCGCGATCGGCCGGGGCCGTGTGGTGCATCTCCTCGAAGGCCTGCGCGAAGGTCCGGCGCTCGACGCCATCGCGGCGGAGCATCCGGTAGTACGAGTAGGTCCGATCGATCGGGTTTCGGAGGACCGCGACGAGCCTCGCGCCGGGCGCGTGCTCCGCGAGGCGCGCGGGGACGTCGGGATCGGCGAGGTACTGCGGCGTCACCGTCCCCCAGCGGCGCTCGGGCGACGCCCCGGCGAACTGCTCGCCCGCGTACGCCTCCCAACCCTTCGCGCGCCGCTCGGCGTGCGCGAAGAAGTTCGCCTCTTTGCCCGCGGGGAGAGAGAGCTCGGGATGTCCCGCGAGGAAGTGGAACAGCGTGGTCGTGCCGGACTTCGGCGCGCCGATGACCACGAAGTCCAGGTGCTTCATCGCCATGCTCTGACATGCCCTCCACCGAGCCACAAGCCCGGCCCCGCGATCGTGGCCGCGTGGCGTCGATCCGTTCAGGGCCGGCCGGCGAAGACCATCGTGCAGCGGCCCTCGTCGCAGAACGCACCGTAGTCGTCAGGGTAGTCCGGCGCGCACTCGGGGCAGCCGGTGCCCGGATCGCAGACGAGCGCCTCGTAGGCCGCGCCGTTCGAGACCGCGACCACCGTGGACGGGGTGATCGACGCGCCGCACTCGCAGCACTCCGAGGCGCGCACGCGGCAGCCGGTGGGGCCCGCGCACTCGGTGGCCGCGTGCAGCTGGAGGTCGACGACCACGCAGCGGCCCGCCTGGCAGGTGGGGACGAGGGTGGGGTCGGGCTCCATGAAGCACGCCGGGCAGCCGAGGTCGTCT
>JAYRVK010000009.1:0-2120 GCA_041918555.1 Sandaracinaceae bacterium | reverse complement strand
CGACGCGCTCGACGAGACCATCTTGCTGTTCGACGGGCCGATCCGCGACGACGAGGTGGTCGCCGCGCTCTCGCGGATCCGCGCCGGCACGGTGATCCTCGCGCTCGACTCCTGCCACTCGGGCGGCTTCGCGCGCGACTGGGTGAGCCAGCCGGGGCGCGTGGGCCTCTTCTCGAGCGACGAGGACGTGCTCAGCGACACCGCCGAGCCGCACCGCGCCGGCGGGTACTTGTCGTGGCACCTCCGCCGCGGGGTGATGGGCGAGGCCGACGCGCGCCCGCGCGACGGCGTGCTCCACGCGGGCGAGCTCACGGACTACCTGCTGGACGGCTTCGTCGCGGACCACCGCCTGATGAACCCCGCGGGCGAGCTCGATCCCGCGCAGCGCCTCGTCGTCACGCGCGGCGCGGTCAGCTGGGAGCGCGTGCTCTGGGTCTACCCCCGCAACGTCGACTTCACGCTGCCCGCGCTGCCGTCGAACCCGCTGACGAGCGCGCCCCCGTGAGCGGGCTAATTTCTGCCGCATGACGACCCGACGTCGCCTGTGGCCGCTCGCCCTCTGGGCGGTCGCGTTCTTCGTGATGGGCGCGGGCACCGCGAGCCTCGCGCACCTGACCTGGCCGGGCCTCGGCAACGGGCAGCCGCCGCCGCCGCCCGACTTCCCGCCCTCGCCGCCGCCGGCCCAGCTCGTCACGCCGCGCGGCGATCTGTCCGAGGCCGAGGAGACGACCATCGCCCTCTTCGAGCAGGCCGCGCCCTCGGTGGTGTTCATCACGCGCCTCACGCACCGCGCGGACCCCTTCCGCCGGCAGATCCTCGAGATCCCCGAGGGCTCGGGCTCGGGCTTCGTGTGGGACGCGCGCGGCCACGTGGTGACGAACTTCCACGTGATCGAGGGCGGCCAGGGCGCGCGGGTCACGCTCTCCGACGGATCGACGTGGCCCGCCGCGCTCGTGGGTGTGGTGGCGGAGAAGGACATCGCGGTCCTGCGCATCGAGGCGCCCGAGGCGCAGCTCCGGCCGCTCCCCGTCGGCACCTCGCACGACCTCCGCGTCGGCCAACACGTCTTCGCGATCGGCAACCCCTTCGGCCTCGACCACACCCTCTCGGCGGGCGTGGTGAGCGGGCTCGAGCGCGAGATCATGAGCGTCGGCCGCCGCCCGATCCAGGGCGTCATCCAGACGGACGCCGCGATCAACCCGGGCAACTCCGGCGGCCCGCTCCTCGACAGCGCGGGGCGGCTCGTCGGGATCAACACGATGATCTACAGCCCCTCGGGCGCGTCCGCGGGGATCGGCTTCGCGGTGCCGGTCGACACGGTCGCGCGCGCGGTGCCGCAGCTCATCGAGCACGGCCGCGTGATCCGCCCCGCGCTCGGCCTGCGGCTCGCGGATCCGCAGCTCGTCGCGCGCCTTGGAATCTCCGGCGGCGCGCTCGTGCTCGGCGTCGAGCCCGGCTCGCCCGCCGCGCAGGCGGGGATCCGCTCGACGACGCAGGACCCGCTCGGGCGGCTCTCGCTCGGCGACATCGTGGTGAGCGTCGACGGCGAGGCGGTGTCCGAGCCGAACGACATCTACCGCATCCTCGACCGCCGCGAGGTCGGCGAGACGGTGCGGGTCGGGCTCGTCCGCGGGGGCGAGCGCGTGGAGGTCCCGATCCAGCTCGCGGGCGTGGCGGCGCAGTGAGAGCGGGTCGCCCGAGCTCGTTTCTTGGAGCTGCGGAGCGGTCGGAAGGCGTCCGAGCTCGTTTCCAAGCGGTCGCACCTCGATCTCGATGCGTGAGGCTCGGTTGCATGCGATTCCGACATCGATGTCGATCTGGGATCTCGTTTCCAAGAGATCGCGACATCGATTTCGATGGGCGAGGCTCGTTTCCAAGCGACTCCGACATCGATTTCGATCTGGGATCTCGTTTCCAAGAGATCGCGACACCGATTTCGATCTGGGGGATCGGGTGGCGCGTCAAGCGAGGTCCTCGTTTGCGCGTCGGCGAGGGATTCATGAGCTACTCGGCGGACGACCCGGACGCGACGTGCCGTCGGCCGCGTGGTGGGCCGCACTCGCAGCCCGATCCTCGCACGAGTGCCCAGTTCGACTCCGGCCCGAGACCACAGGGCTCGG
>JAYRVK010000008.1:0-2962 GCA_041918555.1 Sandaracinaceae bacterium | reverse complement strand
GTGGCGCTCGGGGGGATCGCCGCGACGTCCTCCGGCGTCGGGGGCGGGGGCGGCGGCGTCTCGAACGACAGCAGCTCGACGTCGAAGACGAGCATCCCCGCCGGCATGCCCGGCTGGCCGCGGTACGCGAGATCCTGCGGGATCCAGAAGCGGCGCGACTCGCCCACCACCATGAGCTGCACACCCTCGGTCCAGCCCGCGATCACCTGGTTGAGCGCGAACGTCGCCGGCTCGCCGCGCCGCCGCGACGAGTCGAACATGCGCCCGTCGGTGGTCCACCCGGTGTAGTGGACGGTCACGCGATCCGTCGCCGCGGGGTGCGCGGGGCCGGTGCCCGCCGTGAGCACCTTCGACGCGAGCCCGGACGGCGTCCGCTCGGCGTCCGCGGGCGGCGCGGCGACGTCCGGCGGCGCGGGGATCGCGCCGGGCGGCTCGGGCATGGCGGGCAGATCCGCATGCGGGTCGGCCGGAACGTCCGGCGGAGCCGGGGGAGCGGCGGGCGTCGCGGTCTCGTCCCCGGCCGCGTCCTCCTCGGCCTCGTCGGCGTGCTGGGTGTTCCAGTACCAGAGCCCCCCCACCGCGAGGATCGCCACCACGAACGCGCCGAGCGCGATCATCGTGGAGCCGTCCTCCCGCTCACCCTCGGGCGCGTTGGCCGCCGGCGCGTCGTCGGCCTTGCGGGCCGGCTTCGCCGCGGCCTTCGCGGGCGCCGCGCCCTTCTCGGTCTTCGAGGCCCTCTCCGGCTGCGCGCTCCTCTCGGCCTTGGCCTTCTTGGACTTCTTCTTCTTCGGGGCGACCGGGGCGGCCGGTTCGTCCTCGCCGGAGCCACCCGAGGCGTCGCCGGCCTCGCCCTCGGGGGCCGCGTCGTCCTGGTCGCGCTCGTCGTCGGTGCTCTTGTCGTCGTCTTCGTCCGCCATCTCGCGGGCTCCCGGCTCGGATTGAAAGGTCCGCGCAGTCTACATGCTCGCGGGCTCGCCGCGATCGTGCCGTCTTCGCGCGAACGCCTTAGACTGCTCCCGTGCGTGTGGCCGCGGTGTTCCTCGCCCTCGGCGCGCCCCTCTTCGGCGCGTCCCCCGCCTTCGCCCAGGGTCCGCGCGACGCCCTCGCGCCTCCCGGCGACGGGCTCGACCCCACGCCTCCGGCGCGGCCCGCGGCCGCGGCCTCCGCGGACGACGCGCTCTCCATCCCGGAGCCTCCGGGCGCGAGCGGCGAGCTCCCCGACGTGCGCTACCCGATCCCGGGCACCGAGGCCGACGACGAGACCGAGCCGGCGATCCGCATCCCGAGCCGCATCACCACGCGCCTGCGCGCCCTCGACGCGAACCTGCGCGCGCTCTCGTCGCGCGGCGGCGACGTCGTCAACGCGGTGCTCGGCATGCTGACCGGGGGCCTGGCGATCACGCTGGGCGCGCTGAAGGACAACCCGACCGACTGGATGTCCATCTACCTCTACGTATACGGCGGCGCCTCCGCGGTGCGCGGCGTGCTCGATCTCGTGCTCGCGCCGAACCCCTCGGGCGCGGCGATCACCTACCAGCACATGCCGATGACGACGCAGGCGGAGGTCCGCGAGCGGCTGGCCTACGGAGAGGCGCAGCTCGAGTCGCTCGCCGAGCAGGCGCTGATCGCGCGCGTCCTCGACGCGTCGATCAACATGGCCGCCGGCGCCGCCGTGATCCCGATCTACCTCGCGCCCAACGGCTTCGCGATCGGCAACCCGCTCGACTACTTCATCCTCATCGGCGCGGGCGTCTCGCTCGTCAGCGGGATCATCACGCTCGCGACGAGCTCGGCCGAGGAGCAGCGCTGGGAGGCGTACGAGCGGCTCCGCGAGCGGCTCGCCGAGGAGCACGAGGACGAGCGCCGCGCGGGCGACGAGCCGACCGCGCAGGCGCCCGCGCCCAACTGGCGGCTGAGCGCCTCGCCCGGGCCGAGCGGCGGGTACGCCGGCTTCCACCTCGCGTTTTGAGGCCCCTCGTCGTCGCGGCCGCGCTCTTCGCGGCGGCCTGCGGGGGCCGCGCGGTGCCGCTCGTCCAGGCCGCGCACGGCCGCGAGTTCGGCTGCGATCGGCGCTACGTGCGCGTCGAGCGGATCGCGCCCGAGCGGTTCCGCGCGCAGGGCTGCGCCTTCGAGGCGGAGTGGCGCTGCCGCGACGGCGAGTGCACCGTCGAGGACTCGCGCGCCTACGGCATGGGCGCGCCTTGATGCGCGGGGCGCGGCGTCGCACGCTCGCCGCATGCGTGGGACCTGGCTCGCGATCGCGCTCTTCGGGTGCGGCACCGGACCGATCGTGATCGACGCCCGGAGCGACGGCGGGGCCGCGCTCGACGCGGGGGCGCTCGACGCGGGGACGGACCCCGGGATGGACGGCGGACCTCCGCCCATGGACGGCGGACCCCCGCCGCCGGCCGACGGCGGGTGCACGCCCTCCCCGGCGCTCCCGGCCTGGGATCCCGTCGACACCGGCGGGCCCGCGGGCGAGACGGTGAGCGCGTGCCTCGCGCGGGTCGGCTCCGCTACCGACGAGCGCGTCCCGGTCACCCAGGCCTACGACCTGACCACCTTCGGCGGCCCCGGCGACGAGCAGCCGGTCGCGTGCGCGGGCGCCGCCGACGCGGACGGCACCTGGTACTACGCGGCGAACGGCCAGCGCTTCCGGTGCGGGCAGCGCGTGCGCCTCGTCGACGCCGCGCGAACGGCGTGCGTGATCGTCGAGGTCGCGGACATCGGCCCGAATTCCTGCGTGGAAGAGGCCGGCTCGATGCCCATCTGGGACGTCTCGCCGCTCGCGGCGCAGGCGCTCTTCGGCGTGACGAGCGTGGGCTGGTCCGAGCATCGCGCGGTCTACGGCGCGCCCGTCGACGGCGCGAGCCCGCTCGGCGCGTGCACGCTCGGCGCGCCGCGCGATCACCTCCGCGGCTTCATCGGCGGGCCGTGCGACGCGCCCGGCGACTGCACGTAC
>JAYRVK010000007.1:0-3307 GCA_041918555.1 Sandaracinaceae bacterium | reverse complement strand
GTCTGTGATCTCGTCGACCAGGACTGCGACGCGTCGGTCGACGAGGACCTCGGGACCCTCACCTGCGGGATCGGCGCCTGCGCGCGCTCCACGCCCGCATGCATCGACGGCTCGATGCAGACCTGTACGCCGGGGTCGCCCACGGCCGAGGTCTGCAACGGCGTCGACGACGACTGCGATGGCACCGTGGACGACGGACCCCTCGAGAACTGCGAGAACGGGCTCGACGACGACTGCGACGGACTCGTCGACGAGTGTCCGATCGCGTGTACCTGGAGCGGCGCGCTCTGGCTGAGCCACGGCAACGACGGGCCCGCCGCCTTCTCGACGGGAGCCTGGTTCTCGTGCACGGACGGCGTTCTCTCGTACGTAGCCTGGGAGGCGACCGACCCGTGTCGCGGCGTACCGTCCGGCGGGACGGAGAGCGCCCGCGTCGGATGCGACTGGGGGGAGACCGACCGGTGGGCATCGCAGGGACGGGACGGCGGGGAGGCGTTCGTGCACGGCGCGGCCGTCCAGTGTCGAGGGGGGCGCGTCACCGGCCTGCGGCACGAGTCTCTCTACGTGCCGATCTCGACGGATCCGACTCGGTTCCGAGGCGGGGACCTCGGCTGCAACTGGGGCGACGGAGCGATCTGGATCTCGCACGGGGTCAGCAGCGATTGCGCGTGCGACGTCGGCTTCGAGATCACGTGCCGCGCCGGACGCGTCACGCACTTCCACTGGGTGGAGCAGGATGGCTGTGCGCGCTGCCGGTGCGGTGGCGTCGTCCCGTTCGGATTCTGTGACAGGTCCTGCTCATGAGAGCGCATCACCGTCCATTGCCATGGATCAGCGCGGCCGTCGCCCTGATCGCCGCGCTCGCGGTCCCTGCCGCCGCCCAGGACGACGACGCGCGGACGCGCGCGCGCGGGATGTACGAGCAAGCCCAGCGCTTGTGGAGCGGCCGGCCCCCGCTCCGCGAGCAGGCGACCGCGCTCTGGGAGCGGAGCTACCGCACGCACGCCGCCTGGCAGACGCTCGCGCGGCTCGCGGAGGCCTACCGGCAGATGGACCGGCCCGCCGAGGCGCTCGAGCGGCTCGAGCAGATCGTCTCGGCGCACGGGAGCGAGCTGAGGCGCACCGATCGGCGCCGGGTGGACGGGGAGATCGCACGGCTCCGGCGTCAGATCGCAAGGCTCGTCGTCGACGTGGAGCCCGCGGACGCGACCCTGCGGGTGGGCACGCGCCCCCTCGAGGCCGGCGCCGAGGTCCGCCTCGCCGCGGGCGAGCACGTCGTGGTCGCCTCGCGCGAGGGGTATCGCCAGCGCGCGGAGCGCGTCACCCTCGCGGGCGGCGAGGAGCGCCGGCTGCGCCTCGAGCTCGAGCGCGACGTCGAGATGGCGACGATCGACGTGCGCACCACGCCGCAGTCCGCGGAGATCTTCGTCGACGGAACGCGCCGCGGGATCGCGCCGCTCTCGATCCCGCTCCCCGTCGGCGGCCACCGGATCCGTGCCGAGATGCCCGAGCGCGACGCCGTGGAGCGCGAGATCACCCTCGAGCCCGGCGACTGGGAGACCCTCGAGATCGACATGGCGCCGACCCGCGAGCTCTACGAGGAGTGGTGGCTCTGGACCCTCGTGGTGATCGCGGTGGGGACCGCGGTCGCCGTGCCCGTCTCGCTGTGGGCTACGCGGCAGGTCGCGCCGGCGGGTACCATCGGAGACGTCGTATGGGAGTGACGCGCGCCGCCCTCGCGTTCCTCGTCGCGGGGCTGATCCTCGCGCCGTCGGCGGCCTCGGCGCAGACCGCGCGCATGCGCCAGCTCTACGAGCGCGGAGCGCGCGCCTTCTACCACAGCCGCTACGAGGAGGCGGCAGACCTCCTGCGGCAGAGCAACGAGGTGCAGGAGTCCGACTCCGCGTGCTTCATGCTCGGCCACGCGTACCGCGCGCTCGGCCGGCTCCCCGAGGCGCTCACCAGCTACGAGCGGGCGCTGGCGATCCTCCGCCCGAACGGACCGATCTCCGAGGCCGAGGTCCGCGAGGCGATCGCCCGCGTGCGCGAGGACGTCGGGACCGTGCGCTTCGAGGTCTCACCACCCGGAGCGCGGATCACGGTCGACGGGCGCCTCGTCGGGCGGGCCCCGATGGCCGGACCGGTGCCGCTCCTCGCGGGCCGCCGGACCGTGGAGGTCAGCGCCGAGGGACACGTCACCCAGATGCGTGAGCTCGACATGATCGCCGGGGAGAACGTGACCTTCGAGCTGGCGCTCCTCGGCCGCGGCGAGCACGCCCACCTCGTGATCTCGTCGCTGCCGGAGGAGCTGTCGCTCGCGATCGACGGGCTGCCGCGCGGCGGCACGCCGTTCTCGGAGACGGTCGATCCGGGCCCGCATCGCCTCCGGTTCAGCCGCGACGGATACCACAGCCAGGAGCAAGAGATCGTGCTCGCTGCAGGTCAGCGCAGGCGGATGCACGTCGAGCTCGTCGAGGACACGGTCTGGACCAGCCCGGTGTTCTGGACGATCGTCGGCGTGCTCCTCGCCGGCGGGGGCATCGCGGTCGGGTACTACCTCTGGTGGGATGCCCAGCCCTGGCCGGGGCGCGGCGCGAACGACCCCGACTCCCGCTACCTCGAAGGTACGCCGGTCGTACAGTCGCTCGCGGTACGCTTCTGAGCATGACCCCCGCCGAGGGCGTCGCCGATCACCTCGAGGGCCGCGTCCTCGCCGAGCGCTATCGCGTCGGGCGGCGCATCGGCCGCGGCGGGATGGGCAGCGTCTACGAGGCCGAGCACGTCGCGATGAAGCGGCGCGTCGCCCTCAAGGTGCTGCGCCCCGAGCTCGCCCTCGATCCGACGATGGTCGCGCGCTTCCGGCGCGAGGCGCAGGCCGCGAGCCGCATCGAGAGCAAGAACGTGGTGACGCTCTTCGACTTCGGCAGCACGCCCGAGGGCCTCCTCTTCATCGCGATGGAGCTCGTCGACGGGATGAGCCTGCGCGGGCGGCTCGACGCGGACGGATCGCTGCCCCTCGACGGCGCGCTCCACGTCGCGCTCGGGATCGCGCACGCGCTCGCGGCCGCCCACGCGGTCGGCGTCGTGCACCGCGACCTCAAGCCCGACAACGTCATGCTGTGCCGCGACGGCCGCGTGCTCGTGCTCGACTTCGGGATCGCCAAGGTCATGGACCCCGACCGGCCGATCAGCGAGGAGCGCGGCGCGCTGACGGAGGTCGGCGCGATCGTCGGCACGCCGATGTACATGAGCCCCGAGGTGGTCGGCCGGAGGCGCGTCGGGCCGGCCGCCGACCTCTACGCGCTCG
>JAYRVK010000006.1:0-6396 GCA_041918555.1 Sandaracinaceae bacterium | reverse complement strand
TGGCGCGGCCCGTGACGAGGTCGTAGTAGACCTTTCCCGAGCACAAGAGCACGCGCTTGGCGCGCGAGGCCGGGATCTCGCGCTCCGGGATGATGCGGTGGAACGAGCCCGCGGCGAGCTCGTCGAGCGACGACGCCGCCTTGGGGGATCGCAAGAGGCTCTTGGGCGACATCACGATCAGCGGCTTGCGCCAGGGGCGCAGCACCTGCCGCCGCAGCGCGTGGAAGATCTGCGCGGAGGTCGTCAGGTTGCAGACCATCATGTTGTCCTCGGCCGAGAGCGCGAGGTAGCGCTCGAGCCGCGCCGAGCTGTGCTCGGGGCCCATCCCCTCGAAGCCGTGCGGGAGGAGGAGGACCAGGCCGCTGAGCCGCTCCCACTTGTCCTCGCCCGACGAGATGAACTGATCGATCAGCACCTGCGCGCCGTTGGCGAAGTCGCCGAACTGCGCCTCCCAGATCACGAGCGCGTCCGGGGTGTCGAGGCTGTAGCCGTACTCGAAGCCGAGCACCCCCGCCTCCGACAGGCAGCTGTCGTAGACCTCGAAGCGCCCCTGCCCGGGCCCGACGTTCGCGAGCGGCGTGTACGCGGTGCCGTCCTCCTTGTCGAAGAGCACCGCGTGCCGGTGCGAGAACGTGCCGCGGCACGCGTCCTGTCCGGTGATGCGAACGTCGACGCCCTCGGCGAGGAGCGTCGCGTACGCGAGCGTCTCCGCGGTGCCCCAGTCGATCGGGGCCGCGCCGCGGCCCGCCTCGCGCCGGTGATCGACGACGGTGCGGATCTGCCGGAGCATGCGGAAGCCCTCTGGCAGGCCCGTGATGCGATCGCTGAGCGCGGTGAGCTTCTCGCGGGGGACGGTGGTGTCCGCGTCGGGCGTGTCGAGGTCGTCGCCGCCTCGGTACCCCTCCCACACGCCGTGCCCGCTGCTCACGTCGTAGCGGTGGTGCTCCTCGCGCACGACCTCGAGCGCGCGCTCGTAGCGCTGCCGGCACTCGACCTGGATCTGCTCCGCCTCGGCGGGCGTCACGTTGCCGATCGTCACGAGCGACTCGACGTAGTGCTCGCGGACGGTGCGCTTCTCGTCGATGGCCGCGTACATCAGCGGCTGCGTGAAGCGCGGCTCGTCGCCCTCGTTGTGCCCGTAGCGGCGGTAGCAGTAGAGGTCGATGACGACGTCCTTGTGGTACCGCTGGCGGAACTCCATCGCCATCTGCGCGACGTGCGCGACCGCCTCGGGGTCCTCGCCGTTCACGTGGAAGACCGGGCAGCGGAGCATCCGCGTGATGTCCGTGCAGTAGCGCGTCGAGCGCGAGTCGGTCCACGCGGTGGTGAAGCCGATCTGGTTGTTCACGACCACGTGGATCGTGCCGCCGGTGTGGTAGGCGCGCAGGCCCGAGAGGTTGAGCGTCTCCTGCACGATGCCTTGTCCGATGAACGCGGCGTCGCCGTGGATGAGGAGGGGCAGGACGGTCGTGCGGTCCACGAGGTCGCCGCGGCGGTCCTGCTTGGCGCGCACGCGGCCCTCGCACACCGGGTTGACGAACTCGAGGTGGCTCGGGTTGAACGACAGCGTGAGGTGGACGTTGTGCCCGCCGATCACGCGATCGGTGGAGTGGCCCAGGTGGTACTTCACGTCGCCGCTCCCGAGGTAGCGCTCGGGATCGACGTCCTCGAACGCCGCGAGGATGTCCTCGGGGGGCAGCTCGAGCACGTTGATCAGCACGTTGAGGCGGCCGCGGTGCGCCATGCCGATCACGATCTCCTCGACCGAGGTGGCCGCGGCGTGATCGATGATCAGCTCGAGCATGGGGATCATGCTCTCGGCGCCCTCGACGCTGAAGCGCTTCGCGCCGAGGTACGTGCTGTGGAGGAAGCGCTCGAAGGTCTCCGCGTCGGTGAGCTTGCGCAGGATGCGCAGCTGCGTCGCGTGATCGAGCGTGACGCGGTTGCCGCTGTCCTCCATGCGGTGCTGGAGCCAGCGCCGCTCGGCCGGATCCTCGATGTACGTGAACTCCGCGCCGATGCTGCGGCAGTACGTGTCGTTGAGGCGCTGGAAGATCTCGGCGAGCGGCAGGCGCTTGTTCCCGTACGAGAACAGCGTGTCCGGCGGCACGCGGTCGAGCCCATACGTCTCGAGGCTGAGATCGAAGGGCGGGCGCTCGCGCATCCCGAGCGGATCGAGGTTGGCGAAGAGGTGCCCGCGCACGCGGTACGAGTTCACCATCGCGGAGACGCGCGCCTGGTTCTGTACCGCGGCGTCGCGCGTGCTGCTCACCTGGTCGAGCGTCCCGAACGGCGGGACGTTCTCGGACGTCGGCGGGAGCGTGAAGATGCCCGGGTGCGTGGGGCCCTCGGCGATCGGCGCCGCGCTCGCCGTCGCGGGGGGGGGCGCGGCGGCCGTCAGCTCGTCGAAGTAGCGACGCCAGGTCTCGGAGACGGCCGCGCGGTTCTCGCGGTACCGGAGGAAGAGCTCCTCGACCAGGGCCTGGTTGACGCCGAAGTCGTGACTGGGAGTCGCCATGTCGTTCGAGCCTACCACCGTCACCGCTCGTCCATCGCGAGCGCGCGCGCGTCGGCGCGGTCGGCGGCGCCGAGCAGATCGAAGCGCTCCGCCGCGAAGCGGAGCGCCGCGAGCTTGGTGCGCGGATCCCCGAACGCGTCGAGCGCGTGCTGGGCCTGGCGCACGAGGAGCGCGAGCTCGAGCGAGCGGCCGAGGGTGAGCGCGAAGCGGCGCGCGCCGGCCTCGACGTCGAGCGGATCGCGGCCGTTCGCTTCGACGAGCCAGCCCGCGGCGCGCCGCAGCGCGCGCAGCGCGTCCTTGCCCGCGCCCGCGAGCGCGCCGTCCGTCGCGCCGCCGACCCAGCCCTCCGCCTCTCGGATCAGCGTCGCGAGCGCGTCGTGCTCGCGGCTCATCGCGCGGAGCGTGTCGAGGCTCAGCACGTTGGTCGTGCCCTCCCAGATCGGCAGGACCTGCGCGTCGCGCAGGAGCACGGGGAGCCCCGTGTCCTCGACGTAGCCCGCGCCGCCGAAGCACTCGAGGGCCTCGCTCGCGACGGCGACCGCCTGCTTGCCCGTGGTCAGCTTCGCGATCGGCGTGATCAGCCGGAGCATCGCGAGATCCGCGTCGCTCGCGGTCCCTTGCTCCGCGCGGCCGAGGAGCTCGACCGCGAGGAACGCGAGCTGGAGCGCGCCCTCGAGCTCGGCCTGCATCCCCGCGAGGGTGTCGGCGTGGAGCGGCTTGTCCGCGAGCGCGGCGCCGAACGCGACGCGCCGCCGCGAGAAGTCCCGCGCGAGCGCCACCGCGCGCCGCATCCCGCACACGCTCGAGACCGCGTTCCACGTCCGCGTGATGTTGAGCATGGGGGTGATGTTCCGGACGCCCGAGTCGAGGCCCATCACGGGGATCGCGGCGGTGTCGCGCAGCACGAGCTCGGCCGTCGGGACCTTGCGCGTGCCGAGCTTGTCCTTGAGGCGCAGCACCTCGATGTCGCGGAGGCGTCCGTCCGGGCCGCGGGTCTCGAGGTAGAAGAGGGCGAGGCCGCGGCCGCCGGGGCCGTTCCCCTCGGGCCGCGCCAACGTCAACGCCATCTGCGAGGTCGTCGCGCTCGTGAACCACTTGCGGCCCTCGAGGCGCCAGGTCCCGTCGGCGGCTCTCTTCGCGACGGTCTCCGAGAGGCCCACGTCGGAGCCGCCGATCGACTCGGTCATCCACTGCCCGCTCGTCCAGAACGTCGCCGGATCGCGCGAGGTGAGCCGCGGGAGCGCGCGGTCGACGAGCGCCTGGTTCCCCGACCCGACGAGCGTGCGCGCGGCGCCGTCGGTCATCGCGAGCGGGCACGAGTACACGTCGGTCGACGGACTGAAGAGGTAGACGAGCGCGAACTGGTGCACGCGCGACAGCGCACCGTGCCTCGCCTCGTACGCGGTCGCGACCACGCCGTGCTCCGCGGCGATCCGCTCGGCGCGCTTCCAGAGCGGCGTGACCTCGATGTGGTCGATGCGGTTCCCCCACGCGTCGAAGCTCGTGAGCACGGGCTCGTTCTCGCGGTCCGCGTGCTGCAAGCGATGCAGCTCGCCGCCCGCGAGCTCGCCCATCGCGCGGAGCGACGGCTCGACGTCGGCGAGCACGTCGGGGGGGAGGACCCGCGCGAGGTACTGCCGGAGCGCGCGGTCGTCGTCGTACTGGTTGCCGAGCTCGGGGGGGGCCTGGTTGAAGGGCGTCATCGCCCTCGATGTACACGACGACGCCCCGCGACGACAACGGCGCCTGGACCGCGCGAGCGGACCCCGACCCTCACACCGGTCGGGGAAGGCCCGACGCTCGCCGCCTTCCGTGCCCGCTCGACGCGCCGCGGAGTTGACGCCCCCGCGTCCCTACGCCTACGGTTCCGCCCTGGACGAGGCTTTGTCGACGGGAGGGAAGATGCGGGCTCTTCGTTCGCTCTTCGTGGTCGCCGCGGTGCTCACCGTGGCGAGTTGGACGATCACCGCTGAGGCGCAGGATCCGCGCGCGCGCGCGCGGCAGCTCTACGGCGAGGCGCAGGCGCTGTTCCAAGCCGGGAACTACCCGCAGGCGGAGGCGTCGTTCCGGGCGGCGTACGAGGCCGTCCCGAACCCGGTCGTGCTGCGCGCGATCGCCTCGGCGCAGGAGCACCAGGGGAACATCGCGGGCGCGATCGCGACCCTCGAGCAGTACCTGCGGGACTCCCCCGGCGCGACGGATCGCGCCGAGGTCGAGGGGCGGCTCGCGCAGTTCCGCGCGCGCCCCGGCAGCGTCCAGATCGTGACCACGCCGCCCGGCGCGCGGATCGTCATCGACGGCCGCGACATCGGCCACGTGACGCCGGCCGAGGTGCAGCTCGCCGCCGGCCCGCACACCCTCGAGCTCCACCTCGACGGGCACACGCCGACGCAGCAGACCATCCAGGCCCAGGCGGCCACGCGGGTGCGCCTCGAGCTCGCGCTCGACGCCGCGGCCGATCCGCTGGCGACGCAGGGCGGCGACGGACAGGTCGCCGACCCGCAGCAGGGCTCCACGGACGAGCAGCCCTCGGGGGATCCCTCCGCGGGCGTCTGGGTCTTCGCCGGGATCGGCGCCGCGACGTTGATCGCGGGCACGGTGTTCGGCTTCCTCGCGCTGAGCGAGCAGAGCAACTTCGACACCGAGCCCTCGGCCGAGGCCGCGGATCGCGGCGAGATGTTCGCGCTGATCGCGGACATCAGCTTCGGCGTCGCGGCCGCCTCGGTGATCGCGGCGATCATCCTCTACATCGTCGAGCGCGCGGACGCGGACAGCTCGTCGGCGGCGATCGTCGCCCCCTTCGCGACCCCCGAGGGCGGCGGCGTGGCCGCCCAGCTTCGCTTCTGATCCAGCCGAGGGAACCGACCGTGCACACTCGACCCATGCAACTCGTCTTGACGCTCGCGCTCCTCGTGTCCTTCGGCACCGGGTGCTCGCTCGTCGTCAGCTTCGACCGCGATCGGATCATGGACGGCAGCGCGACGGGCGACGCCGGGCCGATCGACGCCGGCGAGATGGACGGCGGCGGTCCTCCGGACGGCGGCACCGACGCGGGCCCCGCGTGCGGTAACGGCGCGTCCGACACCGGCGAAGCCTGCGACGACGCGAACACCTCCCCCAACGACGGCTGCTCGGCGACGTGCACGGTGGAGACGGGCTTCGAGTGCGACGGCTTCGGCGCGGACAGCTGCGCGGCGATCTGCGGCGACGGCATGATGCTCGGGGACGAGGCGTGCGACGACGGCTTCGAGACGGCGTGCGGTGACTGCAACGCGGACTGCACGGCGGCGGGCACGGCGGTGATGTGCGGGGACGGTGCGATCTGCACGGACACCGAGGCGTGCGACGACATGAACACGGCGGACGACGACGGCTGCGCGATGGACTGCGGGAGCATCGAGACGGGCTGGGTGTGCGCGGGTGAGCCGTCGGTGTGCGAGGAGACCTGCAACAACGGCGTGCTCGACATGGGCGAGACGTGCGACGACGGCGCGAACGTGGCCGGCGACGGGTGCTCGGCGTCGTGCCAGATGGAGGCCGGCTGGAGCTGCACGGGTGCGCCGAGCGTGTGCCAGGCGGTGTGCGGCGACGGGATGGTGATCGCGGGCGAAGAGGAGTGCGACGACATGGACACCATGTCGGGCGACGGCTGCTCGATGACCTGTGACGAAGAGACGGGCTGGACGTGCGCGGGCGCGCCGAGCGTGTGCGCGGCGGTGTGTGGCGATGGGATGGTCATCGCGGGCGAGGAGGTGTGCGACGACGGCGACGTGATGACGGAGACCGAGTGCCCGTATCCGATGCCGACGTGCACGCTGTGCAACGCGACGTGCAGCATGGAGCTGATGCTGACGGGCCGCTTCTGCGGTGATGGGACG
>JAYRVK010000005.1:0-12392 GCA_041918555.1 Sandaracinaceae bacterium | reverse complement strand
TCGCGACGGCCTCGTGCTCGCGCCCGAGGGGCAGGTTGACTTGCAGGCTGTGGACGTTGGCCCACCCGTGCGTGGCCGTGTCGAAGAGCCGCGCGTAGGTCTCGTAGACGCGGCGCCCCGAGCGCGACCAGCGGACCGCGGCCGTCGGATCGAACCACGGGTGCATCGAGGTCGGCATCGCGCGCGCGCCGCGCTCCTCGAGGACCCGCGCGAGCCGCTCCACGCCCTCGGCGAGCAGCGACTCCGACTCGGTCAGGCTCGTCAGCGGCAGGATGGTCTTGAGCTCGATCAGGTGGTCGAAGAACTCGTTCGAGAACGCGACCGCGCCGAGCTCCGCCTCCGAGGTGGGCCTTCCCGCGAGCGCGGCGAGCGCGTCCTCCGCGGCGTGGATCACGCCGAGCTGGTCGTCGACGAGCGCGTACTCGACCTCGACGCCCACGACCTCGTACGCGCGGTAGTCCCTCGCGCGAGCGCGGATGGCGCCGATCCGGGGGCGCGCGGGGTCGTCGGGGGGCGGCGGCTCGGTGGGCGGGGTGGGCACGGCGTCCTGCTCGATGCGCTTCACGAACCACGAGAGGAGGTCCTCGTAGATGCGGTCGCCCTCGGCGGTGTCCTCGTAGTCGCGGTTGAGATCCGGGTTGTCGTTCACCTCGATCACGACGGGCCCCTGCGGGCCCTCCTTGAGATCGAGCCCGTAGAGGCCGTCGCCGATCAGGCGGGCCGCCGCGCACGCCACGCGCTTGATCGCCGGCGGCACCTGCTCGAGCGGCACGGCTTTCGCCCGCCCGTCCCTGGCGGCCTGGCCGGGGGCGGCGCTCCGGCGGATCTGCCAGTGCCCGGGGACCATGTAGTAGCGCGCCGCGAAGAGCGGCTTCCCGTCGAGCACCCCGACCCGCCAGTCGAACTCGGTCGGCATGTACTCCTGCGCGATCAGGATCGGCGAGGCGCGCAACAGGTCCGTGACGCGCTCGTCCCACACCTCGGGGGACGAGATCTTGAACACCGCCGTGCTGAACGATCCGTCCGGGACCTTGATCACGAACGGCGAGCCGACCGCGCGGGTCACGTCGTCGTACGTCGTGCCGTGCACCACGCGCACCGACTCCGGGGTTGGGATCCCCGCGCGCTCGAGGAGCTCCGCGAGGTAGACCTTGTTGCCGCAGCGCAGGATCGAGCGCGTGTCGTCGATCACGGGGATGCCGAGCGCCTCGGCGCGCTGCGCGAAGCGGAACGAGGCGAGGTGCGGCCCCGTGAGGCACCGGATGAACAGCGCGTCGTGCTCGGCCACGCGCTCGAGCTCGCTCGGGCCGATGCGCCGGACCGCGACGCCCATGCGCTCGCCGACCTTCTCGAGGCGCGACAGCGCCTCGTCATAGGAGGGCTTGAACGGATCGGCCGCGTCGTAGAGCACCGCGAGGCTCGCGCGCACCGGCCCGGTCGCCGCGATGGCGGTCTCGACGCGGCCGCTGCGGATGCGCTCCGAGAGCTGGACCCGCGTGCCCTCGTCGAGGTCGTCGAGCGAGAGCGCGCGCAGGTCGTAGAGGCACCAGGATCCGTCGTGGTGGACGAAGGAAAGCCGGCACACCGGCACGGGCAGGCGCCGGTAGATCTTGGCCGCGAGCCGCGCGGCCTCGCGCCGATCGCACCGCCCGAAGAGGCTGATCACCTCGAGGCGCTTCGCGTCGCCGAGCGCGGTGAGCCGCGCCGCGTCGCGCAGGGTCGGAACCCCCGCCTCCTCGAGGAGGCGCAGCGCCTCGGGCACGTTCACCACGGCCTCGAGCGTGTCGATCGACGGCACGACCTCGTGACCGCGCGCGTCCGCGAGGAGCGAGACGTAGTAGCCCTCGGAGAGGTAGCGGCTGACGTCGCAGAGGTTGAAGACCGTGACCCCGCCCGGCTCGAAGCGCGCGTCCTCGGCGAGGTAGCGCGTGGCGTCCACCGTCTCGACTTCTGGGATCGGGCCCGGCGCCACGACCAGCGTGCGGCGGCGGCTCATCGGGCGGGCCTCACCACGACGAGCACGCCGTCGTAGGTCACGTCGCCGAGGAGGATCGCGTTGAGCAGACGGCGCGCGCCCACGAGATAGCGCGGCGAGGCGGCGATCGGGTTGTGGGGGTAGGGGTCGAGCACCTCGAAGTGGGCTCCTGCGTCCCGGTAGCCATCGATCACGACGAAGTGGCCGGCGGGCTCGCCGCCGATGTCGTCGGGCAGGTTCGTCATCGGGTCTTCCCTCGGTGTCCCGTAGAGGTAGGTCGCGCTCAGGCCCGCGATGATGGGCTGGCGCTCGTCGAGCAAGCGGACGAGGAGCGAGCGATCGAAGTCGTCGAAGAGTACCTCGCCGCCGTGCTGGAGGAAGTCCACGTACGCACGCGTCACGTGAGCGAGCCGGGCATCGCGCACCACGTCGGCGCGGGCCACGAGCTTGGCTCGCAGCGCCTCGGGGCTCAGCCCCGCCCAGCTCGGATCGAGCACCCGCAGGTTGCAGCTGTAGAGCATCGCGCGGTACCCGAGCTCGAGCGCGGCTCGGCCGAGGTGGACGCCGATCGTCCCGCCGTCCGGGTTGCGCTCGACGTGCGCCTCGATCTCCGGGAAGCCCCGCCCCTCGCCGTGGTGGGTGAGCACCTGGGTGAGGCACGTGGGCCCGCAGCTCACGTCGTCCGGCTGAGTGAGGACGGGCACGCCGAGGCGGAGGCGGTCGTCTCCAGGCACCGGCCGAAATGTAGCGCATCGGCCCGGCTACGCGGACTTCCCGCGCTGCCAGCGATCCAGGATCTCGCGCGCCACCGTCTTGGCGTGGCCCATGGCCTCGTCGTGGTTCGGGAGCCGCGTCGTCAGCTCGATCACGTAGCCGTTCGGGTCCCGGAAGTAGATCGAGTGGATGAAGCCGTGGTCGGCGACCCCGCGCGTCTCGATCGCGCTCGCCCTCCCCTTGTCGAGCATCCGGTAGAGGTGATCGCGCTCCACCTCGAGCGCGATGTGGAGATCGTAGTCGCGCCGATCCGGGAACTCGCACGGCTCTCCGGGCACCTCGAAGAAGGCCAGATAGCTCCCGTCGGCGAGCTCGTAGAAGGTGTGCAGCGCCTGGGTGGCCCGACCCGTCTTGCTCTCGTCGATCTCGAGCGACGCGGCGAGCGGCAGCTCGAGGAAGCCCTCGTAGAACGCTCGTGTCTGCTCCGAGTCGCGGCACCGATAGGCGTTGTGGTGCAGGCCCTTGATCTCGATCGTCACGTGGCGCCCAGACTCTGGGACCCCACCATATCGAGGCAATCGAGTATTCTTCACGAAGAACATCGACAGAATCGATGGACCGCTTCGAGCCGTTCACCCTCGACCAGATCACCGTGTTCCTCACCGTGGTGGAGCACGGCGGCTTCAGCGCCGCGGCGCGCCAGCTCGGCCGCGTGCAGTCCGCGGTCAGCCACAGCGTCGCGACGCTCGAGCAGGTCCTGGGCACCCCGCTCTTCGATCGCGCCAGCCGCCCCCCGGGCCTCACCGACGCCGGGCGCCGCCTCGCGGACGAGGCGCGCCTCGTCCTCGCGCAAGCGCGCGAGCTCCGGCACGTCGCCGGCGCGATCCGCGAGGGCCTCGAGCCTCGCCTGACCCTCGCCGTCGATCCGCTCTACCCGTCGGGCGCGCTCGCCGCCGCGTGTCGCGCGTTCCACGACGCGTTCCCCAGCGTCGCGCTGCACCTCCACGCCGAGGTGCTCGACGAGGCGCAGCGGCTCGTCCGCGAGGGGATCGCGGATCTCGGCATCTGCAACCTCGGCGACGCGCACGATCACGCGCTCACCGCGCTGCCGGCGGTGCGCGTACGCCTCGTCCCGGTCTGCGCGCCGTCGCACCCGCTGGCCCGCGAGCCCGCCCCGCAGCGCGCGGATCGCCTGCAGCGCCACACGCAGATCGTCCTGAGCGAGCGCGGCGCCCGCAGTGAGGATCGCGGCGTGCTCGCGCCCCGGACCTGGCGGGTCACGGATCTCGGCACGAAGGTGCGCCTGCTGAAGGCCGGGGTCGGCTGGGGCAGCGCGCCCGCCGACGAGGTCGCCGCGGCGATCGAGGCCGGCGAGCTCGTGCGGCTCGGGCCGGCGCCGTGGCTCGGCGGCGGGATCGACGTGGTCTTGCACACCGTCGTGCGCGCCGACCGGCCGCTGGGGCCCGCCGGGAGCTGGCTCCGCGATCGGCTCGTGCTCGCCGCCCCGGAGCGCTGATAGCCTCTGGCGGTGCGCACCTCCGGCTTCATCCTCCTCGTCGCTCTCCTCCCCGCGATCCCCGCGGCGGCCGACGTGATCGGCCCCAACTGGCGCCGGCCGAGCTGTCCGGCGCAGACGTGCGAGCCCACCACCTCGCCCGCGCCGTCCGGGAGCCACAGCGGCTGCAGCCCGGGCTGCCAACCGAACGCCGAGTGCGCGGCCGACGCCGACTGCGAGGGCGCCCTCGGCGCCGGCGCGACTTGCCGGCCGGCCCGCCACTGCCTGGCGGAGCGCTTCGCGCCGCGGATGGGGCCGGTCCACGTCGTCGTCGGCGCGTGCGACGCCGCCGGCGCCTGCGCCGAGGGGACGTGCAGCGCGGTCAGCCGCTGCGTGCCCCCGCCGCCGCCACCTCCGGCTCGCGCGCCCGAGCCCGCGCCGACGACGGCTCCGGCGCCCACGACCGACGCCGGCGGTGGCGGCTGCACCGCCGCCGCTGCGCGGAGCGAAGCCCCGGCCCTGTCCGTGCTGGCGCTGGCGTTCGCGTTCCGCCTCGGTCGGCGGCGCAGGAGCTGAGGCCCGGTTGGCCGAGCGACCGCGCGGCGCGTATGTGCGGGGCGTGCCGCTCGCGTCGGCCTCGGTCCCTCTCGCCGTAGGGCTGCTGATCGCGGGCTGCGCCGCCGACGACGCGCCCTCGCCGCTCCGCGTCTTCGCCGCGTCCTCGCTCACCGAGGCCATCGACGCGCTCGCGGAGGACTCCGCGCTCCCCGTCGAGCCGACCTACGGCGGGAGCCAGCTCCTGCGCCTCCAGATCGAGGAGGGCGCGCCCGCCGACGTCTTCGCCTCGGCGGACCGCCCGCACGTCGACGCGCTCCACCGCGCGGGCCGAGTCCTCGCGCCCATCGCGCTCGCCGGGAACGAGCTCGTCGTCGTGACCCCGCGCGACGACCCGAGGGTCCAGTCCTTCGCGGACCTCGCGGCCATCGAGCGCCTCGTCGTGGCGGACCCCGTGGTCCCCGCCGGCCAGTACACGGAGGCGCTCTTCGCGCGCGCCGCCGCCGAGCACGGCGAGGCCCTCGTCGCGCGCGTCCGCGCCCGGATCGTCTCGCGCGAGAGCAACGTCCGCGGCGCGCGCGCGCGCGTCGAGGTGGGAGAGGCCGACGCCGCGATCGTCTACCGAACCGACGCCCTCGCCTCCGCGCGCCTGCGTGTCGTCGAGCTGCCCGCGCCGCTCCGAGTCCGAGCGGACTACTGGATCGCGGTCGTGGCCGCGTCCCCCCGGCGCGCGGCGGCCCAGCGCCTCGTCGCGCGCGCGACGAGTGAAGAAGGGCAACGGATCTTGTCACGTCATGGCTTCCTCCCGCCGCGCTGAGCTCGCGCTGGTCGGAGCGCTGTGGCTCGTCGCGACGAGCACCCACGCCCAGGAGGCTCCCTTTCGCCTCGAGACGGCGCTCGAGAGCCCCGCCTGGCTCCGCTTCGGCCTGACCCACCGCACCCGCTACGAGCACCTCTTCGATCAGCCCCGCGCGGGCGCGCCGGGCGAGGACGCGGGGCTCGCGCTCCGCACGACCGTGCGCGCCGAGGTGGGTCCGGAGTCGTTCTCCGTCGGCCTCGAGCTCATCGACTCGCGGCTGCACTTCACGGACGAGAACACCCCGCTCGACACCTCCCACATCGATCCCGTCGACGTGCTGCGCGCGTACGTCGCGCTCGCGGTGCCCGACGTGGGGCTCCGCGGCGCGACGCTCCGCGCCCGCGCCGGCCGGCTCACCATGGACCTCGGGAGCCGCCGCCTCGTCGCGCGGAACGGCTTCCGCAACACCATCAACGCGTTCGGCGGCGTCGACCTCGAGTGGATCTCGCCCGCGCGCGACGCGGTGCGCGTCTTCGCGGTGGTGCCCGTGAATCGCCTCCCCGCGACCCGCGCGCAGCTCGCCGATCACGCGATCGAGCTCGACCGCGAGGTCGCGGGCGCGATCCTCTTCGGCGTCTGGGTCGCGCCGCGCCCGCTCCCCGGCGACGTGCGCACGGAGGCCTACGCGCTCGGCCTCCACGAGCGCGACGCGGACCCCCTCGTCCCGACCCGCGACCGCCGGATCGTCACGCCCGGCGTCCGCGTCTTCCGCCCGCCCGGCCGCGGTCGGGTCGACCTCGACCTCGAGGTGATCGGCCAGCTCGGCGTCTCGCGCGCGAGCCTCGATCCGCTCGACGTCACCGACCTCGACCACCTCGCGCTCTTCGCGCACGCCGCGGTCGGCTACGCGCTGGACCTCTCGTGGCTGCTCCGCGCCGAGGCGATGCTCGACTACGCGAGCGGCGACGCGTCCCCCGACGACCGCGCGCAGGGCCGCTTCGACTCGCTCTTCGGCGGCCGCCGCTTCGACCTCGGCCCCGCCGGCCTCTACGGCCTGCTCTCCCGCGGCAACCTCCTCTCGCCGGGCGTCCGGGTGGAGACCGCCCCGCACCCGCTCTTCGACGCGTTCGTCGTCTACCGGCTCGTCTGGCTCGCCGAGGCGCGGGACGCGTGGCCGGCGACGGGCCTGCGCGATCCGAGCGGTGGCTCCGGCGACTTCGTCGGCCACCAGCTCGAGGCGCGCGCGCGCGTCCGCTTCGCGGGCAGCCTCGGCGTCGAGGTCGGCTACGCGCAGCTCTTCCGCGGCCCCTTCGCGATCCACGCGCCCCGCGCGGACGTCGGCGGCGATCCGATCTACCTGTACGCCGCGATCGACGTGGAGCTCTGAGCGTCGGCTCCGTCACTCGCACTCGGCCGGGATCGCCACCCCCGCCATCGCGGCGAGGCTTTGGCGCCAGGTGCTCAACATCTCGAGGCACGCCTCCTCGGTGAGCGCCGCGTTCCGCGCGACCTCGTCGACGGCGGCGCACGTCTCGTTCGCGTCCAGCGTCGCGCCGCTGGCCGCGGTGATCGTGGTCACGAACGCGCGGCAGCACGCCGCGACGCGCGCGCAGGTGCCGCGGCACACGTACGCCGCCTCGAGCTCCGCGAGGAGCGGCGCGAAGTACGCCGGTGTCATCCCGGGGTCGAGCTCGCTGCACATCAGCCCGGCGACCTCGCGGGCTTCCTCCGTCTGCGACCGACGGGCGAGCACGACCGCGAGCCGCGCGCGGATGCGCCAGACGAGCTCGTCGCCCGCCGCGAGCCCGAGCGCGGCCCGCAGCCGGCGCTCCGCGCGCTCGAGGTCCCCGTCGGCGAGCGCCGCCTCCGCCTCGTCGACGAGCGCGCGCGCCTGGGTGCGAGGATCCGCGTCGACCCGCGCGACGGCGGCCGCCGGCCCCTCGACCCGACGCGGCGCTGGATCGCTCCCACAGCCGAGCGCGATCACGCTCGCGACCACCACCGCGCGGCTCGTTCGCATCTCGCTCGAGCGTCGCATGTCCGAGGGCGACGCGCTTCGAGGAGCGCGAGGCGGCCCGAGCGGTGGGTCGAATGGCGTGGAGGGCGGACCTTCGAAACGCGACGAGGCGGACACCGGAGCGTCCGCCTCCATCGAGGGACCGAGGACTGCGATCAGGCCGCGCGGCGCGCCGGGACGGCGCTCGGGCCGTGGGTCGTCACGATGTCGACGGCGCCACCGATCTGCTCGGAGACCACGGTCGCGAGCGCCTGCATCGCGTGCCGCGACCGCCCGGCCTTGTCGCCGGCGTCGAGGTAGAGGACGGGGGTCTCGCTCTCGCCCTTCATGTGGGACAGGACCGCACGGATCATCAGGGACCGTGCGTTGAGGGTGTCAGAATCCCAACACTCGCCCCCGACGAGGGCCGCGGCCACGATCTCGCCCTTGCCGGCGAGCTCGGCGACCCGCGCGCGGACGCGCGTGGCCAGCTCCGACGGAGTCTCCCCCATGCGCTGCAGGACGATCGCGATGTCGTGGACCTCGCCTCGAAGCGGCTCGATCCACTCGCTCCAGTCTCCATCGCGCTCGGCGACGAGGAGTCCGATCTTGGGCTGACGGCTCATGACTACTCTCCGACGGCTCGGCACTCTGCAATGCCAGTGCCACGGCTCCCGAACACCTCGACTCCGGGCTTCATGCCCACCGAGTTGCTCGACGTGGGTCCCCCGCGGACCACACCCCGTGTCGCTCCGACCCCACTGGCGCAGCGTCATTGACGCACCGCGTCCAAGGAAGTTCTCCGTGAAGATCCGAGCGATGCGTGAAGCCGGGATCACAGCGGACGTGCACGTCTCCGCCCGGGGGTATGACATCGGTGGCAGGTGGGCTAGCCAGGGGTGGCCACTCGGGCAGCCGGTGTCGGGGTGTCCCCGACGGCGCAACAGGTGCGCGCCTTGGAGCGCCGCGTGCGCTGCGCCGGGTTGACCGGCTGGGGGCGGATTGCTAGATGCGGACGGCTCGAGGAGGCCGGCCCCGGGGCCGTTAGCTCAGTCGGCAGAGCAGCGGGCTTTTAACCCGTCGGTCCTGGGTTCGATCCCCAGACGGCCCATACAGTCCCCATCATCTAGAGGCCCAGGATACCGGCCTTTCACGCCGGCGACGCGGGTTCGAATCCCGCTGGGGACGCTTCATCAATGTGACGTTCGGCGAGTCCAGGCGACGCACCCGAGCACACGTCCGCCGGCGGATGCCGATCGCCTGGACCACTCGACCGAGCGGCAAGTGCAGGACGGCTCCATCCGCGGGCGCGCCGACCTGGTCCTCGACGCTGCTCAGGCCATCGACACCTTGGTCGCGCAAACGCTCGAACGTCTCTCGCTGCCAGTCGAGTCGGCGGGGTAGCCGGCCCTACGCCGCCAGCCTAGCCAAGCGCGCGGCTCTATCCCGCGGGCTCGTTCCTACCGACGCCCGCGGCCCGCTCGCCTCACGACAGCGTCTCGTGTACCTTGCGGGCATCATGAGTGGTCGCGTCGTCACGCTGAGCATGCCGTCTCCTACCCCGGAGGAGTGGCGCAACCTTGCCTCCAAGCGCCGGGCCCCTTCGCAGCCCGCCATCTTGGCCGCTGCGAAGGTACCCGAGCCGGTGCGCGCCACCCTGGAACCAGGGGACGGCCCCCCGCCCCCCGTCCGCAAGCCCTGAGCGGTGCGGCTTCTCCACATCACCGACCTGCACGAGACGGGGCCAGGACCGAGCCTCAGTGCGCGCTGGACGCAACTCGGGGTCAGCTCGGGGTTCGACCCTCCGTTCGACTTCGCGGTCGTCAGCGGCGACCTCGTGTCCGCAGCAGCCCCGAAGGATCCCGTTGACGCCTACGGTGGCGTGCTTGAGTTCCTGCTCACGTGCATCGTGCCGGCGGTGCGTGACGCGGATCGGAGTCGAGTCATCCTCGTACCGGGCAACCACGACGTGGCGTTTACCCCCGACCTCCAGACGACGCCCGTGAGCGATCCGTCGCTGAAGGAGTCGGTGCAGGAGTGGACCAAGCTGGCGCTGCGCGATCCCGACGCCGCGTATGCGAAGCGCCCGAGGTGGCGGCTGGTCCTCGACACGACGAATCCGCCGAGGGTCATCGAGGTACCCGCCGGAACCATGTACGAAAGGACTCGCCTCGCCGCGTTCCAGCGGTTCTACGACGACTTCTATGGCGGCTTGGCAGGTCGCTTTCATCCGTTCGTGCTCAACGGGGCGGATCTGCGGCGGCATTGGTCCGCGCATCCGTTCGAGCGGGAAGAGGTCGTGTTCTACGGTCTCTCGTCCTGCCACTCGAGCGACGAACACTGGCGTGGGGCCCGGATCTCGACGGAGGCGATCAGCGGTGCCGCGGCCAGGCCGGTCGGGAAGGCCCACTGGCTAAGGGTTGGCGTCTGGCATCACGGGCTCGTCTCGGGTCGCGGCGGGATCGACTTCGTTTCCCCAGGCGAAGTCGCGGATGCGCTCTCCCGCCTCAAGCTGGACATCGTCCTCCACGGCCACACCCACCGCGAAGAGCAGCGCCTCTGGAACGAGGTCGCTGGCTCGAACATCCCGGTGATAGCGACCGGCTCGTTCGCTGCCGATTCGACTCACAGGCCGAGCGGACTCAAGAACCAGGTGTCCGTGGTCGAACTCCGCCGCGACTATGCAGAGCGCACGCTCTGGGACTACGACGAATACTACAACCGATGGAAATCTAGCCCAGCCGAGGCGTTCGACTCCCGGTGGTCCCCCGCACACCGTCGACGTCGGGGACCGCACGTAGAGCACCACCGGCGAACCGTCACGGTCCGCCCGAACGGTATCACCTCGATCGCGATCGACTTCCAGGACTGCGCGTTCGACCGCGAGTTGGTCTTGGCGTGCCCGATCAAACCCTATCACGCGATCTCGGAGGAGGAGCAAGCCCGCTGCACGCGGCGCGGCGACAACGCGCCGACGCTCTCAAGGGTCGAGTACAGCCACCGTCAGTCCGCCTACGTGCTCCGCTCGGACGACGGTATCGAGCGTTGGGAATCGATCAAGTGGGAGTACCGCACGAGCGGCGGGTCGGCCCTGCACGCGGGTGAGTTGGCGGTCGGATTCGGGGCGCGGCGAGAGCGATGGAAGGCGCTCTTCGACATCGGAGAGCAGGCCGATGTCTGGCACCACCAGGTCGAGATCCCGTGCGCGAAGCTCACGCTCACGCTCGACTATCCGTCGGGCGCCCTTGATCGAGCGTACACGCTGGTGGTCAAGCCTTCGCGGACGGGGTGGGTCGCCGATACCGATGAAGCGGCGCGGGTGAGCACGCGCTGTGCGCCGAATCAGGCGACCCTCGAAGTAACGCATCCGCGGGTGGGGTGGCAGTACCTACTCGTCTATCAGTTGAAGGCCGAGGCGGGGATGGCGCCGAGCGCCGCCGAGCAGGATCTCGGACGAAGGATCCTTGAGCGAGTAGAGAGAGAGAGGCACTCGACCGGTTGCTTCGTCGAGCGAATCAAGTCGTCGATCGGACAGCGAGGCATCGCTGCTCTCGTCGAGAATGAGGACGACGCGTCGAGCTTCGACGGGGTGACCTGGACGCTCCACCTCTGGGACCGCGTCGAGAAGCGTCTCCGGACGGTATGCGCGGATGGCCCACTCTCGGTGTATGCGTCACGGTTCGAGTACGGAGAAGGAATCGCGGGGCACGCGTTCCGCATGCGCAAGCCAGCCGTGTTCGTGGCGGGCCAGGCGATCACGGACGACTCCGAGCTCATCTACGACGACGGGACTGAGCACGAGTGGGTCGTGAGCGTGCCGCTCCTCGCGGCCCCCTCGCCGCAGGCGTGGCCGATTGGAACTGTAAGCTTCTCTCCGGTGCACGACGAGTCGCCGAGCGCATTTGGGGAGCGGCTCGCACGCCTGGCGCGAAGGGCGTCGATGGACGAACCGGCTGCGAGGTCGGCCGTCGAGACGCTGCCCGACGCCGCGCCCATCCACCCGACCCCGAGTGCCGCGACTGAGCTGCGCGATCTCGCGTACCACTGGTCATGGGCGTTCTGGAGCGCCTTCCGGGCCGAGGAGTCGCCTGATCCGCACGACGAGATCGTCGAGATCACGGCGCGGTTCCGTGAGGCATGGGAGCCGCCCGACACGGAAGACACGAAGCACTGAGGCCCCTCCTCGCTACGCCGCCAGCCTCACCGGGAACGTCACATTGAGGATCGACCCGCTGGGGACGCTCCATTAGGGTGCCGCTCGCTTGCTGATCGCGGAATGTGCCTCGGTTGATCATGCTGCGGCGCGCGTGCGTCGCGCAAAGACGCGGCCCGATGCGGTGGTCTGCGGCTCGACACGCGTCGCCTCCTCGGCAGGCCACTCGCGGAGAACCTCGCGGTGCGTAAGCGAGTAGTCGACGGCGCGCTCAAAGCGCCCCGACTGCATCAACGAGCGGACGAAGAGCAGCCCTTCGGCCCCGCTGCGCGACCAGGACGCGCCCGAGATCTTGAGGCGCTGGGTCACCACGGTCTTGCACGCGGCCTCGACGCGGCCGCTGCCGATCGACACGCTCGCCTCGACGGCTTGCGGGTACTTCATCCACTCGCGCTGGTTGAAGATGTACTCCGCATGCTTCTCGACCTCGCGCTTCGCCGACTCGGAGAGCGGGTCCTCCGTGCGCTCCATCTCGTCGCGGAGCCAGCGCCACATGCGCCAGCCCGTGTAGAGCCTCGGACAAGCTCGTGATCCACCGCCCGGTCCGTCTCGATCTACGCGCTCGTGGGGCCGCCTGAGACGTTGGCCGAGACCGCGATCCCGCGGGGAAGTGCTCGCGGTCGGCGAGAGCGAGCGATCATGCCG
>JAYRVK010000004.1:0-5087 GCA_041918555.1 Sandaracinaceae bacterium | reverse complement strand
TCGTCGTCGGAGACGAGGCTGCGGCCTACACGGTGTTCGAGACGCTGAACGCCCGAGGCGTTGCGCTCGGGACCGCGGACCTGCTGAAGAACTACCTCTTCGCGCACGCCGCCACGGGCGGCACCGCCGACGTCGAGGAGATGAGTCGACTGTGGGACCGACTCGTCTCGACCGTGCGGCTCGAAGACGTGGCCGATCTCGCGCACCACCACGCGAACACCGAGGCGCACGACGTCGCGCGGCGCCACGTGTTCCGAAGGGTGCGTGAGCGGGTCAGCTCCAAGCCCGCCGCCTTCGAGTACGTCTCGACGCTGCTGCGCGCGGCCGATACCTACGCCGCCCTCCTCGATCCCCATGACGAGACGTGGGCCGCTGCGGTCGGTGCCCGACCCTGGATCCGCGTCCTCGGGTTGCTGCGCGCGGAGCTCTACCGGCCGCTCGCGCTCGCGACGGCGGACTGGCTCACGTCGAGACCAGGCGACGCCGAGTCTGTGTATCGGATGATGGCGATCTTCACGCTGCGCGCGACCGTGCTCCGGCGCAACACGGGAGACGTCTACCGGGCCTGGAACCGCGCGGCGGTGAAGGCCGCGGCCGGCGAGGCCACCCGCGTCGCGGAGCTCGCGCGGATCGCGAGCCCCATCTACGGCGACGACGACGAGTTCCGATCGGCGTTCACCGAGCTGCGGCTCTCGACGCGAGGCCCTCGCAAGAAGCTCGTGCGGTACCTCCTCTCCGAGCTCGAGCGGGACGCTTCGAACCGCGCCGTGGACTGGGAGACCGATCCGTTCACCATCGAGCATGTGCTCCCGGAGGCCGGTGGTTCCGGCTGGGATCACGTGACCGAGGACGACCGTGAGCGCTTCTGCGATCGAATCGGCAACTACGTCCCGCTGGAAGCGAGGCTGAATCGCGCCGTGGGTCAGCTCCCATTCCCCGACAAGGTCGCGGGCTACGCCGAGAGCAGCTATGCGCTCGCTCGCGAGCTCCAAGGAGAGGAGTGGGGGACAGAGAGCGTCCGACAGCGGAGCGAGCGCTACGCGCGGAGGGCCGCACATCTCTGGCGCGTGGACTTCTGATCCTCAGAACATCGGCGCGACCACGCCGAGCACCTCGCCCGGGTCGGGGAGCGCGCCGGGCAGGGGCTCCGGGACGATCTGGATCGTGCCGGCGAACGCGGCGTCGTTCGCGCCGGTCGCGCCCTCGCGGACGATCCCGGTGTCCCAGCCGGCGGGGAGCTCGACCGTGAGCTGTCCCGCCGCGCTCGGGCGGCCCGCGATCGCGCCGAGCTGCGCGCCCGTCCCGTTCACCGTCACCCGCGCGAACGCCGCGTCTCCTACGCCGCTCGCGCCGAGGTCGAGCACGAGGCCCGCGCGCTCGTTGTCCTCGAGGACGAGATCGCGGAGCTCGACGTTGCCCCGCGTGTCGGCGATCTGCACGCCGTCGCCGACGCGGACGAGGCCGATCGCGCCGACCGGCCGCTCGACGGTGCGCGTGCGATCGATCGCCCCCTCGGCGAGCACCACGTCCGACGACGCGAGCACCACCACGCCGGCGAAGTCGTTGTCGGCCACGCGCGTCGCGACGCCGTCGAGCCCGAAGCTGGTCGACTCCGCGATCCAGAGCGCCGCGTCGCCGTTGTCGGTGGCGACGAGGTCGGTGATCCGTCCCCTCGCGCCCGCGACCAGGATCCCGTAACGGTCGTTGTCGTGCACCCGCATCCGGTCGCCGTAGAGGCCCCCGCCGTCGCTGACGATCACCCCGTACGGGCGATCCCCGCGCAGCCCCGCGTGCGTATGCGCCACGGTGAGGTCCGCGAAGCCGAGCGTGCCGCCGACCTGCCGGATGCCGACGCCGATCGTGTCCTCGACGGCCCCGCCCCGCCAATCGACCGCGCTCTCCGTGAAGAGGGCGCCCCACTCCGCGAAGCCGTGCACGTCGACGTTCGAGAGGGCCGCGGTCACGATCCGGGTGAGCACGAGCCCGTGCGTCGCGGTCCACGTGGCGAAGCGACCGGCCGCGTCGCACACGCGGTCCTCGGCCGCGTCGTAGGTGCCTGGCGCGCACTCGCACCCGGGGCACTCGGCGGGCTCGACCGGCGCGGGCAGCACCCGCAGCCAGCGTGGGTCGTCGGCGTCGTCCGCGGTCACCGGACCCTCGAGCGACACGTCCGTCAGCTCGAGCGACGCGAGCTCGGACGCGCCGAGCGCGATGCCGCGGCGCGCCTCGACCGCGACGCGCTGCACCTCCGCGGTCCCGCCTCCGCGCAGCAGGATCCCGATGCGGCCCTCGACCCGCACCCGCAGATCGCGGACGACCGTCGGCGCGGCGTCGCTCCCGCCGAGCGCGACGATCGCTCCGCTCTCGATCGGCGCGACCACCACGGTGCCGTCCGTGCCCGCCAGCGTGACCCCGGGCGGGACGCGCAGCGGTCCCTCGATCTCGCACGCGCCGAGCTCCACCGTGTCGCCGGGGGAGGCGCCCATCAGCGCGGCCTCCGCGCCCGCGCGGTCGCAGTACGGGCCGCCGCCGCCGCATGCGAAGAGGGAGAGCGACGCGAGCGCCCACGCCAGATTGCGCATGCCGAGGCTTATCACGTAGCCTCGGGCCGCGCTCCGGCGCCCGATCCATGCCCTGCCTCGACGACGCGAAGCTCGAGCAGCTGCTGCGAGGCGGGCTCCCCCCGGAGGCGCTCGCGGCGGTCGACGCGCACCTCGACGGCTGCGCGGAGTGCCGCGCCCGGCTCGGCAAGGCCGCGCGCAGAGCCGCCACGCGCCCCACGCGCCACGATCGCGCAGGGGCGGTGCGCGAGCTCGACCCGGCGCCCGATCCGGTCCTCGGCCGCGTGATCGCGGAGCGCTACCTCGTGAAGCGCCGGCTCGGCGGCGGCGGCATGGGCACGGTGTACGAGGCCGAGCACGTCCTGATCGGGCGCCGTGTCGCAGTGAAAGTCTTGTTGCCCCAGTGGGCGAGCCAGCGCGAGGTCGTGCGTCGCTTCCAGAACGAGGCGCGCGCCGCGGGCACGCTGCGGCACCCCGGGATCCTCGAGGCGCTCGACATGGGGCGCACCGAGGAGGGCACGCCCTACCTCGTGCTCGACTACCTCGAGGGCCGCGACCTCGAGGCGAAGATGGCCGCGGAGGCCCCGCTCCCGGTGCGCGAGGCGGTCGAGATCGTGCGCACGGTCGGGGACGCCGTCGCCGCCGCGCACGCGGCCGGGATCATCCATCGCGACCTCAAGCCCGAGAACGTCTTCTTGACGACCGCGGGGCAGCTCAAGGTGCTCGACTTCGGCATCTCGAAGATCACGAGCGCCCTCGTGACGGGGCCGATGACCGCCCCCGGCGCGATCATGGGGACGCCGATGTACATGGCCCCCGAGCAGTTCGAGGACGCGAGCAGGGTGGACCCGCGCTCGGACATCTGGGCGCTCGGCGTGATCCTCTACCGCGGGCTGTCGGGCGCGCTGCCGTTCGTGGCGGACACGCTCCCCGGGCTCTTGCTCGCGATCGTCGAGGGGGACGCGGCGCCGCCGAGCGCGCGCCGCGGGGAGCCGCTGCCGCCCGGGCTCGACGAGGTGGTGATGAAGGCGCTCTCGGCGCGGCCCGACGATCGCTTCACCACGATCGAGGAGCTCTCGGCCGCGCTCGCGCCGTACGCCGACGCGTCGGGCGAGCCGGCGCGCCCGCGGACGGAGCCGCCCGCGCGCCTCGACCGACGCGTCGTCACCCTGGTGTGCGCCCAGGGGCTGCGCGAGCGCGACGCGGCCGCGAAGGCCGTCGCGGATCACGGTGGCCGCGTGCTCGACGAGGCGGGCTTCGTCGCGCGCTTCGGCGAGACCACGTGGCACGGCGACGAGTCGGTGCGCGCGGTCGAGGTGGCGCTCGCGATCCGACCGCACGCGGACGCGGTCGCGGTGGCCACCGGGCACGTCAGCGACCCCGACCTCGTCGAGCGCGCGGCGCGCGCGTGCGAGCGCGGCCTCGCCGGCGTCGCGGTGCTCGCGCCGAACACGCGGCTCGAGGCGCGCTTCGAGCTGCGCACGGTCGCGCCGGATCTCGTCGAGATCGTCGCGCCGAGTGGCGGCGCGGCGATCGGCGGCGCCGAGCGGCTCCCGCTCGTCGGGCGGCTCGCCGAGCGGACGCGGATCGTCGAGGCGCTGGAGCGGGCGCTCGACGAGGCGCGGCCGGTCGTGCTCCTCGCGACCGGGGAGCCGGGGATCGGGAAGTCGCGGCTCGTCGCGGAGGCCCTCGCGCTCGCGCAGACGACCACTCCGCGCTTCGACGCGCTCGTCGCGCGCGGCGTCCCGCGGGGCCGGCAGTACGGCGCGCTCGCGGGGGCGCTGCTCGGGCGCGCGCGCGAGGCCACGCGGCGCCACGGCTGGCCGCGGATCGATCCGCCGGCGCCCCTCGACGAGCGGCGGCGCGCGGTGCGGCAGCTCGCGGTCGAGGCGGTCGGGCCGGCGCGCGAGCGCGACCTCGCGGAGTTCCTCGGCGAGGTGCTCGACGTGCCGATGCCGCCGACCTCTGCGCTCTCGGCGGCGCGCTCGAGCGCGCGCCTCATGCGCGATCGCAAGTCGCTCGCGCTCGCGGAGATCCTCGGCGGGCTCGCCTCCGCGCGGCCGCTCCTGTTCGTGCTCGAGGACCTCCAGTGGATGGACCCGGTGTCGCTCGCGCTCGTCGCGCAGGCGCTCGGCCGCGAGCTCTGGGAGCGGCCCGCGCTGCTCCTCGGGACCGCGCGGAGCGACGTGTGGACGCCCGTCGCGCCGTTCGACGACGCCGAGGTGGGCCACCTCCCGCTCCAGGGCCTCGGCCTCGCGGGGGTGCGCGCGCTGGGGGAGGCGCTGCTGGGCGCCGCGCCGAGCGAGGCGCTCGCGAAGCGCCTCCTCGCGCGGACGGGCGGCAACCCGCTCTTCGTCGAGCAGACGCTGCGCGCGCTCGCCGACGATCCACGTGGGGTCGAGGCGGCCGCCGACGGCGCGCTCCCGCTCCCCCTCGACGTCGAGGCCGCGGTGCAGGCGCGGCTCGACGCGCTCGGGCCCGACGAGCTCGACGTGATCACGCGCGCGGCGGTGCTCGGCGGCGCGT
>JAYRVK010000003.1:0-10010 GCA_041918555.1 Sandaracinaceae bacterium | reverse complement strand
TCGGGGCGTCGCCGGCCACGCGCCGCGCGAGCACGGCCACGCGCGTCGCCGCCGCTTCGTCGAGCACGTCCGCGCGCGCCGCTCGCCGCCGCAGGGCCGTGTCGCCTCGCACCTCCCAGTCCTCTCCGTCGGCGGCGCCGGACACCAGGGCCTCGCCCAGGCCTCGGACGGCGCTCACCACGACCACGTCGCGCTCGCCGGTGACTGGATGCGCGGTGAAGGCGACCCCGGCCGCACGCGCCGCGATCATGGTCTGCACGAGCACCGCGATGGGCGCGGCCTCGATGCCGCGCTCCTCGCGGTAGGCGCGGACGCGCGCGCTCGAGGCCGAAGCCACGCAGCGTCGGACCGCGACGAGCACGGCGTCGAGCCCCTCGACTTCGAGCACGGTCTCGTACTGCCCCGCGAAGGACGCGCCCTCGAGATCCTCGGCGAGGCCGCTGCTCCGCACGGCGACGCGTCCGTCGAGCCGCGCCAGCGCTTCGGCGATCTCGGGCGCCAGCGCCTCGAGGTCGGGGTGCGCCGCGAGCGCAGGCGCCGTGATCACGAAGCCGTCGGGCACGGGGTGCCCCGCCTGGCGCAGGCGCGCGAGCGGCGCGGCCTTGCCGCCGGCGAGGTCCGCGCTCGCCGCGCGTGGGTCGTCGAGGACGAGGAGCGATGGCGACGGATCGCGGGAGGGGATGGACGCGAGGAGAGAGGTGGACGACGTGGGCATCATGGGGCCTCCGGGGGTTGAAGGGACGCGGCGTGAGCGAGGAGCGCATCGACGGCGAACATCACGCGGTCGGCGGTCTCGACCCCCCCGCGGCCCAGGTAGCCGCGGAAGGCCTCGACCGTCGCGGACGACGCGATGACGATCAGGAGCTCGACGACGAAGGTGCGCTGCGGCTCGGGCAGCCTGGGGGCGGCCTGCGCCACCAAGCGCTCGGCGATCGCGCGGCGCTTCGGCACGCTGCCGATCCGGCTCAGCTCGAACATCGCGCTCAGGCGAGTCGCCTTGTGCTCGAGCGTCGAGGGGTCGTCGAAGCGCGCCCAGTGCGCGCGGAGCTCGCGCTCGAACGTCTCGCGGTCGAAGCTCGCGAGCTCGGGTATCGGTGGGCCCTGCGATTCCACCCTGCGGCAGACGGACGCGAGCAGCTCGGCGCGATCCGGGAAGTGCCGATAGACGGTCGCGAGCGCGATGCGCGCCTCGTCGGCGACGCCGGCGTACGCGAGGTGGCGATCCCCACGCTCGATCAGCCGCACGACGGCGTCGAGGATCCGCTCCCGCGTCCGATCGGCCTGCTCGAGGCGGACGGTGCTCCGATACGGTCGGCGAGAAGAACCACTCTTCATGAGAAGCTCATATCATCAAATCGGCGGGGGGGTCCAGCGGCGTGGGTGGGCGAGCGGGTCCGCTATGCTCCTCGCGCCGTGACCGGCGCGAGAGAACACACCCCCGATCGCCGCGCGAGCGTGGTGTTCTGCGCGCTCGTCGGCGTCGGCTGCGCGGTGACGTCGGCGACCGACGCAGGCCTCGACGGCGCCCCCTCGATCGACGCCTCGGCGACCGCCGACGCGGCGATCGCGGACGCGGGGCACGGCGGCGGCGCGAGCGACGCCGGCGCGCCCGAGTGGACGCGGATCACCACGGCGAGCGCGTCGTACGAGGGCGAGCTCGTCGCGACCTACGACCACTCGAGCTGGTGGTGGAACGCGGCCGACGAGCGGACGTACGCGCTCTTCGATCCGCGCGCGCTCGCCGAGTGGCCCGACGATCGCTCGATGACCTTCGTGTCGTCCCTCGACGTCGCGGCGCGGGACGCGATCGCCGCGCCGGCGGGCGTCCGCTCGCACCGCGACGCGATGCGCGCGCGCGGCGTCGCGATCGAGCGCGTCCCGCTCGACGGGGTCGCGTACGTGATCACGGGCGGCGAGCGCTACCACCTGGAGGAGAGCGGCTACGGCGACTTCGCGTGGGACCTCGTGGTGCACGACGCGGAGGGCCGCGCGCACACCGGCGACGGACTCGCCAACGAAGATCACCTCGCGTGGGATCGCGAGGTGCGGCTCCCCGTGACGGGCGTCGTGGTCGAGGTGGTCGGCGACGCGCCCGACGGACTGCCGGGCCCCCCCGACCTCGCGGCCGTCAACAACCTGGTCGGGGTCCAGGTGTACGGCGGCTACTACGTGTACCTGCTGCATCTGCGACAGGGCAGCGTCCCGCCGGAGGTGGTGGTCGGCGCCCGCCTCGCGGCGGGCACCGTGATCGGCCGCGTCGGCAACAGCGGCGTCAGCGCCGCGCCGCACCTCCACGTCGTCGCGCTCGCCTTCGATCGCGATGCGAGCCCGGCGCGCACCTGGAGCGTCCCCGCGGAGTGGCGCGGCGTGTGGATCGGCCCGCGGCGCGCTGCGTGGCGCGACTGGGCGGTGCCGGCGGGCGGCGACTACGTGTCGAACGAGCCGTGGTGAGCGAGCTACGCTGCGCCCATGCGCCGCACCCTCGCCTGGTTCGCCTTCGCGCTCGCCCTCCCCGGCTGTGACTGCGCGGGCACCGTGCCCCCGCCCGGCTGCGCGATCGACGACGACTGCGACCCCGGCGAGGTCTGCGTCGACGGGGAGTGCGTCGCGCGCGGGATGGACGGCGGACCGGACGGCGACGACGGCGGCGCGACCCCCGACGCGGGGACGGACGCCGGCGCGAGCTGCCCGAGCATGACCCTCTGCGGCACGCCGCCCGCGTGCTGCGCGGTCGGCGAGGAGTGCGTCGAGGGCGCGTGCCTCGCGGCGTGCGCGTCGGGCGTGCGCTGCGGCGCCGGGCTGACCACGTGCTGCGCCGTCGATCAGGTGTGCATCTCGGGCGCGTGCACGGATCCCGGCGCGCCGTGCACCGACAGCTTCGACTGCGAGATGGGCCGGTTCTGCGAGCCGACGCTCGGCCGGTGCCTGCCGCAGTTCGATCCGGTGACCTGCGAGACGACCCCGGTGTTCGGCGCGTTCGAGCCGGTCGTCGAGTGGAGCATGGAGGCGGCGACCCTCGCGCCCGACTGCCTGCACGGGATCAGCGCGCCGGTCGTGGCCGACGTGAACGGCGACGGGAGGCCCGAGGTCGTCGTCAACTTCGCTTGCGACGACGACTGGCAGCGCGGCGTGGTGCGCGCGCTCCGCGGCGACACCGGTGCGCCGGTGTGGGAGGCGACCGACGCGGCGCTGCAGACGAACGGGCGCGCGGGGATCGCGGGCGCGGATCTCGACGGCGACGGGCGCGTGGAGATCGTCGCGGTGCGCACCGTCGGGGTGGACCGCGCGATCGCGCTCGACGACGACGGCTCGCTCCTCTGGCTGAGCACGCGCGAGGACGGAACCACGCCGTACCCGATGAACGTCGTGAACGGCGCGCCGACGATCGCCGATCTCGACGGAGACGGATCGCCCGAGGTGATCTTCGGCGCCGCGGTGCTCGACGCGACGGGCCGCCTCGTGTGGGAGCGCGACACGGGCGCCGCGGAGGGCACGAACAGCGGCTACGTCGGGGGGATCTCGGCGGTGGCGAACCTCGACCTGGTGGGCGCACCCGAGATCGTGGCCGGACGCCGCGCCTACCGGGCGAACGGCGACCCGATGTGGACCGCACCGACGGACGACGGCTACCCCGCGATCGCGCAGTTCGACGCCGACCCGCAGCCCGAGGTCGTGCTCGTCGCGAACGGACGCGTCTACGTGCTCGACGGACTCACGGGCGCGATCGAGCACGGACCGATCGCGCTCCCGGGCGGCGGCCGCGGCGGCCCGCCGACGGTCGCGGACTTCGACGGCGACGGCGCGCCCGAGATCGGAGTCGCGGGCGCGGGCAGCTACAGCGTGTACGACCCGACCGCGCCGACCGGCGTGCTGTGGTCGCGCACCACGCAGGACGTGAGCAGCAACGCGACCGGCTCGAGCGTGTTCGACTTCGAGGGCGACGGCGCGGCCGAGGTCGTCTACGGCGACGAGTGCGCCATGCGCGTGTACCGCGGCTCGGACGGGATGGTGCTGCTCGAGATCGACTCGACGAGCGCGACGATCCACGAGTACCCCCTCGTCGCCGACGTCGACGCGGACGGCAACTCCGAGATCGTGATCGTGGCGAACGATCGCTCGCCCGCGCTGGTGACGCAGTGCCGCGGCGTCGACCCGACGTGGTCGGGCGCGCGGCGCGGCGTGTTCGTCTACGGCGACACGCGCGATCAGTGGGTCGGCACGCGCCGCATCTGGAACCAGCACGCCTACCACGTGACCAACGTCGCGGCGGACGGCACGGTCCCGACGACCGAGGCCGACAACTGGTCGACCCCGGGCCTCAACAACTACCGGCAGAACGCGCAGGGCGAGGGCGTGTACAACGCGCCGGACCTCGTCGTGCTCGCGCTCGAAGTGCTCCTCGACGGCTGCCCCGACTCCGCCACGCTGCGCGCGCGGATCGGGAACGAGGGCAACCTCGGCGTGCCCGCGGGCGTCCCGGTGAGCTTCTACGCGGGCACGCCCGCGATGCGCGGGGCGCTGCTCGGCACGGTGAGCACCACGGTCCCCCTGTTGCCCGGCGCGACGACCGTCGTCGAGCTCCCCGGCGCCCCGCTCTCCGGCGCGGCGCCGTACGCGTTCGTCGCGGTGGTCGACGACGACGGACCGGGCGCGGGGATCGTCGTCGAGTGCGACGAGGACGACAACGCCGGCGCCATCGGCGACCTCGACTGCGACATCCTCATGTGAGCGCGCGCCTCAGGAGCTCAGCAGCGCGAGGAGCTCCTCGGTCGAGAGCTTCGCGTTCGTCTCCGCGCCCTCGAGGATCCCGCGCGCGAGCTCGCGCTTGGTCTCGTGGAGCGACAAGACGGTCTCCTCGATGGTGTCCTGCGACACGAGCCGCACCACCGTCACGGGCTTGTCCTGACCGATGCGGTGGGTCCGATCGCTCGCCTGATCCTCGGCCGCGGGGTTCCACCACGGATCGAGGTGGATCACGGTGTCGGCCGCCGTGAGGTGCAGGCCCGTGCCGCCCGCCTTGAGCGAGATGAGGAAGAAGTCGCCCTCGCCGCGCTGCCACGCGTCGACGAGCGGCCCCCGCTGCGCGGCCGGCGTCGCGCCGTCGAGGTAGAGGAGCCGGTAGCCCCGCTCCTCGAGCGCGGCGCGCACGATCTTGAGGTGGCTCGTGAACTGGCTGAACACCAGCGCCCGGTGGCCCTCCGCCCGCAGATCGTCGGCGAGGGCGAGCGCCTCGGCGAGCTTGCTGCTCGCGACGCGGCTGTCCGGGTGGACGAGCGCGGGGTGGCACGCCAGCCGGCGCATCCGCGTGAGCGCCGCGAGCACGGCGAAGCGCTGCCCGGCCGGGTCCTCCGCGGCGAGCCGCTCCAGCGCCTCGCGCCGCTCGGCCTCGTAGAGCGCGCGCTCCTCGACGGAGAGCTCGACCGGACGCACCACCTCGACGCGCGGCGGCAGCTCGGGCGCGACCTGCGCCTTCGTCCTGCGCAAGAGAAATGGACGCAGCACCCCGCGCAGGCGCGCGCGCCGCTCGAGGTCGCCGTCGCGCTCGATGGGCACCGCGAAGCGCGCGCGGAAGTGCGGCCACGGGCCGAGCAGGCCGGGGACGACCGTCGCGAAGAGGCTGTAGAGCTCGCCGAGGTGGTTCTCGAGCGGCGTCCCCGTCAGCGCGAGCGCGAAGCCGCCGGTCAGCGCGCGCGCGGCCTTGCTCCGCTGGGCGTCGGGGTTCTTCAGCGCGTGCGCCTCGTCGAAGACCCGCGTGGACCACGCGACGGCGCCGAGCGCGTCCACGTCGCGCAGCAGGATGTCGTAGCTCGTGACGAGGATCGTCCCGGGCTCGAGCTGGGCGAGCAGCGCCGGGCGGTTCGGCCCCCGGTAGATCACCGTGCGGAGCGAGGGCGTGAAGCGCTCGCTCTCGCGCCGCCAGGTCTCCGCGAGCGAGGTGGGCGCGACGACGAGGGCGGGCCCGCTCGCCGCGCGCTCGGCGATCAGCGCGAGGGCCTGGACGGTCTTGCCCAGGCCCATGTCGTCCGCGAGGCACGCGCCGGGGGCCCAGCTCGCGAGCCGGAGGAGCCACGCGACGGCGTCGCGCTGGTAGTCGCGGAGCTGCGCATCGAGCACGGAAGGTACGTTGACGGGCAGCGCGGCCGCCGCGGCGATGCGATCGCGCGCGCCGCGCCAGCTCGCGTCCACCGAGAGCAGCTCGGCCGGGAGCGCCGCCTCGATGGCCGGGAGCGACACGATCGAGGCCGCGATCTCTCCGTCCCTCTCGAACAAGAGGTCCGCGGTGGGCTCGAGCCGCGCGCGGAGCTCGTCCTCGATCGCCGCGAACTTCCCCTTGCCGAGCGCGACGTAGCGGCGACCCTGGCGGAGCGCGGCGAGGATCCGCGCGAGCGCGACGCGTCCCTCGTCGAGCTCCACGTCGCCGCCGAGCGCCAGCCAATCGCCGACCTGCTTGCCGGTGACCTTGAGGTGCGCCGAGCTCGCGCGGCCGACGACGCGCCAGGGGGCCAGGTCCTGTGGCCACTCCGCGACGAGCTCGTCCTCGTGCCGCTGGATCGCCGCGACGAGATCGAGCGCGTCCTCCGCCTCGTCGATGCGCCACGCATGCGGCCCGAGCGGGACGCCGTCCTCGAGGCCGAGCGCGACCTCGAGGCGCACCGCGCGCTCGCGCTCCGCGCCGAGATCGCGGGTGACGTGCGCGCGCCGTCCGTCGACGACCCCGAGGAGGTGGATCGACCCCTCGCCTGGCGGCTGCACCGGACCGCCCGGCAGCGGCCGCGCCACGAGGCTCGCCGCGAGCCCCCCCCCCGGGAGCGGCTCGAGGCGGAGGGTGAACCGCGGGTCGGGCGCGATACCCACCCCTCGCAGCCGCCGCGGGTGCTCGCGCCCGCCCGCGGCCGGGTGCCGCGCGAGCAGCGCGAGGAGCGCGGCGTCGGGCACCGGCGGGAGCCCCGCGGACCAGCGCATCCAGGTGCCGGCCAGCACCCACACCGGCTCCGGCACCGGCACGACCGACACGACGTCGCCCGACGGCTCGAAGAACGCCACGTGCTCCTCGTCCACCTGCGCGGCGACGAGCTCGGCGGGCGTGAACGCGCGGTCCGCCGCGCGGAACGCGAGGTGGAGCTCCCCACGGACCTCCTCGAAGCGCACCTCGAGTCCGCCCCGGCGCACGCGGACGGGGACCGCCGCCTTGTCGGCGCGCACCACGCGCGGATGCCCGACGAGCCCGAGGAGCCCCGCCCCCAGATGCTCGGCGGTCTGCCCCCACCGGCCGGCGAGCCCGCGCAGGGCGGCGAGGTCGCGCGGATCGAGCCGATCCGCGACCGCCTCGAGCCGTGACAGCTCGACTTGCCGTCCGCGGGTCCAGCCCCGCCTGCCCCGCTTCTGGAGCGCGGCCTCGACGAAGACCTCTCCGTCGCGCTCGCCGACGCGCCAGATCAGCCGCTCGTCCTCGCCGAAGGCCCGCGGAGGGACCCACGGCGTGACCTCGCGCTCGAGCTCCGCGAGGAGGTGCGCCCAGCGCGGGCGCTCCAGCACGTCGCGTAGCGTCGCGTGGAGCGGGTCGTCCGGGTCCGTGAGCGCGTCCATCGCGCGCTCCGCGCACAGCCGGAGGAGCCCGGGATCGGGGCGGTGATCGGACGAGTACGACGCGGCCCGGCCCTCGACCGCCTCGAGCAAGTGGACCTGCACGGTGACCGTCCCGAGCCAGGACTGCGGACGCCGGATCGTGAGCTCGAGCGCGAACCCGTCCTCGGAGGGCGCGAAGACCGCGTCGGTGCGCGCGACCACCGCGGCCGGCGCGTCGACCCGATCGAGCTCCCGCAGCAGCTCCTTCACGCGCGCGGCGGCCGCGCGCAGGCCGCGCGCTTCGGGCTCGCGGCTCCAGATCTCCTCGCGCGCGCGGCGCAGACGCAGCCGACCCGCGGCCCACGACAGGTAGCTGCGCGCCGCGTCGCGCACCGCCTCGGGCCCGCGCACGGAGAGCCGCCCCTCGAGCGCGTCCTCGATCGTGCGCGCGCCCGCGTGGTGGAGCTCGAAGCGCGTGCGCGGATCGGCGCCGAGCGCCTCGGCGTTGCGGAGCGGATCGGCGAGGCGCCTGCGGACGCCGTGCTTCATGAGCCACGGGGCGAGCGCCCTCGCGCCGAGCGGCGGCGCCTCGTCGAGCCCATCGATCGCGGCGACCCAGTCGTCCGCGCGCTCGGGCTCGTGTCCGGCCCAGCGCAGGAACACCTCGGCGACCGTCGCCCAGCCCTCGGGCGCGAGCACCCCGCGGACGTCGCCCGCCTCCGCCGAGAAGAAGCTCGCGACGGGCTCCGCGGGGTCGTCGACGAACAGGCGCAAGAGGCGCGCGGCGATCGGGCCGGCGAGCGCGAGCACGCTCGCGAGCGGCTCGGACGCCATCCGCTCGCCCGCGAGCGCCCAGCAGCGCTGCTCGAGCTCGGCCATGTCCGCAGGCACCGACACGGCGCGGAAGCTAGCAGGCTGCCGGGACGCCCGCGACGCGGGCGCATCGCTCAGGGCGCCTGCAGCTCGTGCGTCGCGTCGTAGCAGGTCGGCCCGCAGGCCTCGCCGTTCGGGGCGGACCGCACGTAGCGCGGGCGGAGCGTCTGCTCGAGCACCACGCGGCTGGCGTCGGAGAGGCGCACGGTCCACTCCACGTCGGCGGGCGGCGCGTCGACGCTCATGCGGTCGTCGTACTCGGTGGCCGCGATCGCGATGACCTCGCCGCCGCCCAGCGTCTCACGGCGCGCGGCCTCGAGGTAGAGCTGGTCGGTATACGCGAGCTGCACGCCGGTCGGCGGCACCTCCATCGGGCCGTAGCAGGTGTCGCCGCGGCAGACCTCGAGGGACAGGGGATCGGGCGTGTCGACGTCGACGTCGATCTCGAGCTGCGCCGTGCAACCGACCTCGGTGCAGTCGAGGCACGCGCTCAGGAGCGCGAGGGTGGGGAGGAGAGAGCAGACCGTGAGGAAGCGATGCGTCATGTGGCTCGGTCCCATTTCAAGGGCGATGCCAGCCCCGCGATCCGCAGGACGGCTTGCGCGAGCGTGCCGGGCTGCGCCAGGGCGCGACGCAGCGGCGCGAGCGCGAACCGCGCGCCGTAGTACGCCTCGGCCTCGCGCGTCGGGGCCTCGAGGCGGGTCGACACCTCGAGCGAGAGCAGGCCCGGTCCGCCGAGGAAGCAGTACGCGATGCCTCCCCTCGTCGCGCCGCCGAGCTCGGCGCCGGCGATCAGGTCGTCGATGCCGTCGCCGTTCAGATCGCCGCTCGCGGCCACCCACACGCCGAACTGCGCGCCGTCCTCGAGGTCGGGGTCGCCGTACGTCGTCCGGGGGTCCTCGCCCACCCCCCCGCTCGCGACGCCTTCGTAGAAGAGCACGCCGCCTTGCCCCCCGTTCTGGCCGCGGGCGCCCACGAGGAGGTCCATCCGACCGTCGCCGTTCACGTCGCCCATCGCGATGCGCGCGCCGAAGTTGCCGTGCGCCTCGCCGGCCGGGTTGTGGCGGATCGCGTCGGCCGTCTCCGCGACGCCGCCGCGACCACCGCGGTACAGCCACACCGCGCCCTCGCTCTCGCCCGCCGTCGCGCGCTCGAACGTGTGCGAGCCGATCGCGAGATCGCTGAAGCCGTCGCCGTCGACGTCGCCGCCGATCACCGAGAGGCCGAAGCCGCCGACCTCCTGCGGCTCGTGCGCGCAGCTCGATCACGGGATCCCTCGCGACGCCGCCGCGCCCCCCCGGGTACACGTAGACCAGCCCCTCGAAGGGCTGGGTGTCCGTGTTCGTGAAGACGCCGACGACGAGATCGGCGAAGCCGTCCCCGTCGAGATCGCCGACGGGGCGCGAGTGCCCCATCCCGTTGCCGTCGGACCGCGGGTTCTCGAGCACGACGTCGGGCGTCGCCCCGAGCCCTCCCGCGCCGCCATCGTAGAGGTACGCGCGCCCCACCCGCGGGAAGGTCGGGCCCACCTCGCGCGCGCCGACGAAGAGGTCGTCGAAGCCGTCGCCGTC
>JAYRVK010000002.1:0-3875 GCA_041918555.1 Sandaracinaceae bacterium | reverse complement strand
GTGCTCAGCGGCTCGAACCAGGGGGGGGGCGCGCTCGTGTCGGCCGGCCTCGGCGCGGCGAAGCTCGAGCGGCTGCGGCAGGGCAAGCGCGGCAAGTCCAAGCTCCTCGCCTTCCTCTCCTTCGGCTCGTTCAACAAGGGCTTCGAAGGACGCACCGAGTTCGACTGGCTCTCGCGCGACGAGGCCGAGGTCGACAAGTACGTCGCCGACCCGTGGTGCGGCTTCGACTGCACCGATCAGCTCTGGGTCGATCTGCTCGAGGCGCTCATCGAGCACGGCCGGCCCGATCGGCTCCGCCGCCTCCCCGCCGAGCTCCCCGTCTATCTCCTCTGCGGCGAGCGCGACCCGGTGAGCCAGGGCGGCAAGGGCGTGCACGGGCTCGAGAAGCAGCTCCGCGCCGCGGGCCTGACCGACGTGACCCGCCGCGTGTACCGCGACGGCCGCCACGAGATGTTCAACGAGACGAACCGCGACGAGGTCGTGGGCGAGCTCGTCGAGTGGCTCGCGCGGGCGTGACAGATCCGCACGATCCCGGGGTCATCGGTCCCTAGACCGCGCACGCGACCCTGCCCGGGCGAGTCGCCGCGCGACCGTGGCTCGCTCCTTGCCACTCCCGACGCGGACCCGTGTGTCGACACTGCCGTCCCTGCGGCAGTATTCTGGGAAGCGGATGCGGCTGAAGTCTCCCGAGGCAGCACCCAAGCGCGAGCTCCTCACCGACCAGTGGGGCGCGACGATGGTGATGGGCGTCTTCATCGCCGCCCTGCTCGTCGGGATGATCTACTACGTCTGGGGCGTCGGCGACGCGGTGATGCACCGCGAGCGGATGCAGGACGCGTCCGACACCGCGGCCTTCAGCGCGGCCGTGATCCACGCGCGCGGCATGAACATGCTCGCGCTCCTGAACATGATCATGGCCGCGCTCGCGATCGTCGCGGCCACGATGGCGACCATCGCGTCGATGATCGGCTGGGCCGCCGCGCTCGCCGGGTTCGTCTGCGCGTTCTGCGGCCCGTGGTGCGGCTCGTGCTGCTCGGCCTGCCCCTACGCGATCCGCCACGGCATCGAGTACGAGCGCGCGAGCAGCATCGCCGACCGCACCGAGTCCGTCGTCGACGGGATCATGCAGGCCCTGCACGCCTACGCCGTCGGCATACGCTATGGCGTACCCCTCGCCGCACAAGCAAAAGTAATTGCCTACGGCGTCGACGTGTACGCGCCGGTCACCGACGTCGGCATCATGGCGCCGCCGACGCGGCTCGAGCTGCCCGCGCAGGACGACGAGACCGAGTGGCCGTGCGAGGAGAAGGTCCTGCCCTGGGTCCGGATCCTCTCGCCGATCTTCGTGTGGATCTTCGGCAGCCCCTCGCCGTACATGGCCGGCGGCATCGTGCTCGGCGAGCTCGAGGCGCCCGGGCACGCGAACCGCTGGTGCGAGGACGGCTACTTCCAGCGCGTCACCGACGCCGCGCAGACCATGGGCAACGACGAGTACCAGGTGCAGGCCTACATGGTCGGCAGCCCGGACTTCGAGTGGACCCAGGAGGGCGTCGCGGTCGCCGCGTGGGGCGAGGGCGAGGACGCGGGCGCGACCTACACCACGCTCGCGCAGATGGGCCGCGTGAGCTTCGCGCAGGCCGAGTTCTTCTACGACGAGGACGAGCCGGACTGGCGCGAGTGGCTCTGGCACATGAACTGGCGCGCGCGCTTGCGCCGCTGGCGCATCGAGGCGAGCGGCGCGGGCGGCATGATGGACGCGTGCGGCGCGGCCTGCGGTCCGCTCGGGACGCTCGGCTCGACGATCAACGACGTGGTGGTGCACTGATGGCCGCCCCGAAGCCGCAGAAGCTCCGAAAGCGCGGCTTCCTCGCCATCCTGCGCGACATCGCGGGCAACGCGACCACCGAGACGGTGATCATGATCCCGGTGTTCGTCGGGATCTGGGGCGGCATCTGGTACACGCACCAGCGCTACCGCAAGGCGATCAACATGACGCAGTACACGCGCGCCCACACGTGGCAGCACGCGTACGCCGCGTGCGACGGGAGCCCGCCCGGGACCAACACGCGCATCAGCGAGGGCGGCTACTCGGGCGACGGAATGATCGCGGGCGCGACCGACCTCCTCTTCGGGAGCGGGATCATCCCGGGCTTCAACTTCGACGAGATCGAGGGGCGCCGGCAGACGAGCCTCGAGCGGCCCGCGGTCCTCGGCGAGGGCTCGGTGTCGATGGAGCAGAACCTCGTGATCCTCTGCAACGAGGAGACCCAGGGCGAGCGCGGCTTCGCCCGCACCGCCTGGCGGATGTTCTTCGGAGGATGAAGGCGATCATGCGCGCGAGCCGAACCGAGAACCCGAGCCCGCTGCCGCGATGGCGTCGCGTGGCGCGGGTCCTCGGCCGCGTCGCGCTCGTCGCCGCGTTCGTCGGGCTGCTCGCGGGCGGCTGGGCCTACCACTCGGCGCGCGCGCAGCTCGGCGACCAGCTCTTCGGGCTCGGCACGCAGATGATGGCCTACGAGCACGCGACGCATCAGGACGCGCCGCGCGACCTCGTGGTCAACGGGCAGACCATCCACCTCAGCTCGGGCACCACGCGGCGCCCCGCGATCGAGGTGCTCGACTGGTTCGAGGAGCGCTGCGCGGCGGCCGACGGAGACCTCGCGCGCCAGGCCGCGCAGCTCCAGGCCGAGCACCCGGAGATCGACGCGCCCGAGCAGCCGCTCTCGCCGACGCTGCGCGAGGACGACGGCCGCAACGGGTACGTCGCGTGCCTCGACCTCGGCGCGGGGTCCGTCAGCGTGGGCGAGCTCGCGGAGCGCATCGGGCGCTTCGGCGAGACCGGCGACGTCTCGGAGATCGGCGACGCGCGCTTCGTCTTCGCCGAGCAGCTCGGCGAGGGGAGCGAGACGCGCACGCACTTCGTCGGCCTGTGGACCGAGGGCGAGCTCAACGTGCTGCGGATGTTCCCGGAGACCGGCGACGCGCCGGGCGACGACGTCGACGGGGTGTCGCGCCCGCCGCGCGCGCGCCGCGTGCTCACCGGCCACGAGCGCGGGATGCCGCACTCGATCACGGTGTACTCGACGCGCCTCGGCGAGCCGGAGCTCGAGAGCTTCTACCGCCGCGACCTGGCCGCGAACGGCTGGACGATCCTCGAGACGGGCGCGCGCCCCTCGGACGCGCCGCCGACGCTGGTCGCCGAGCGCCGCGAGCGCATGGTCACGCTGATCTTCCAGCCCGACCCCGAGGGCGGCGGGTCGCAGGCCGCGATCTTCGACGGTCGATGAAGCACATCGTCTTGTCGGTGCTGTTCGTCCTCTCCGCGTGCGACGAGCCACGGCCCGCGGTGCGGCCGATCGCGCCGACCGCCTCGCGCGCCCGCGTCGAGCGCGCGCCCGAGCTGCTCGACCCGGGGATGCGCGTCCGCCAGAGCGCGGAGCAGGCCGCCGCCGAGCGCGAGCGCCTCGGGGTCGGCGGCGGGTCGAGCGCGCCGTCGGGAGGCGGCGGCGTGGGGGGCGGCGGCGGCGGCACGCCCGGCAGCCCCGGCGCCGAGCCCTGGCCGGTGCCCGAGCTCGCCGGCGACCCGACGCACCGCGAGCTCGAGGAATTCCGCGCCGAGCTCGCGGCGGAGATGGAGCGCCAGGTCGACCCCGACCACGACCCGTGCATGCAGCTCCGCGACACCGCGAGCGCGTCGGCGACGGCGGTCGGCCGCGCGGTGCGCGGGCAGGATCGCCCGCCGGTCGCCGGGCGCGACGCGTTCCGCCGCGGCTGCCGCGAGATGCGCGCCGAGATGCAGCAGTGCCTGGATCGCACCTACTTCCAGGAGCACGCGGAGGAGTGCCAGCGCGAGCTCGCGCGGCTCACGCGGGAGG
>JAYRVK010000001.1:0-2469 GCA_041918555.1 Sandaracinaceae bacterium | reverse complement strand
TCGCCTGGGCGCTCGCGGCGATCGTGCCTCCCGCGCGCGCCCACCTCGCGCGCCCGCGCGTGCGGGCCGCGCTCGCCGGGGTCCACGTCGGCCTCCTCGCCGGGCTCGCCGCGCTCTACACCCGCGACCTCGCGAGCAGCGAGTCGCTCTACGCCGCCGCGATCCGCGCGCGGCCGGACGTCGCGATGGGGCACGGCTGGCTCGGCCTCGCGCGGCTGCGCGACGGTGACGCGCGGGGCGCGCTGCCCGCGCTGAACCGTGCGGTCGCGCTCGACCCGGAGACCCACCGGTACCTCGCCGCCGCGGGGCGGGCGTCCCTCGAGGTCGGCGATCGCGAGGGCGCGGCGCGCGTGGCCGCGGTCGGGATCCACCGCTTCCACGGCCGCCGCGAGGAGGCGCCCTACCACCTCCTCGCGGTGAACGCGATGACCGCGCGGAGCGCGGAGCGCGCGGTCGCGCACCTCGTCCGCTGCCTCGAGATGTGGCCCGAGCGCCCGGACTGCGCGCAGGCGCTGACGTGGATGCTCGAGGACGCGCCGGATCGGGACCAGAACCGGGCGGCGCTCGAGGCGCTCGCGCGGGAGCACCCGCACCTCGCGCCCCTCGTGCGCGCTCACTCGGCGCGGTCGCGCACGTAGAGGATCCCCTCCTCGACGAGCTCGCCGGAGTCGAGCGCGCGCATCCGCAGCTCGAAGAGGCTGCGCTCGCCGTCGTCGTCGAGGTCGCCTTCGGCCCGGAGCGTGAGGAGGTAGCTCCCCTCCGGGCTGCGCAGGCCGCAGCCGCTCGCCGTCGGCTCGAACGTGTACGCGTACCGCACGGGATCGCGCGCCTGGAACCCGAGCGCGGCCCACGTCTCGTGGCCCGGCGTCGCCTCGTCGTGGAAGTCGACGAGCTCGGGGTGGCTCGAGGGGGCGCGCGGCGTGGGCCCCGCCGTCGGAGGCAGGCAGCGCAGCTGCGAGGGCCCCCCCTCGCGGCGCTGCGGGGCCGTGAAGTACGCCGAGGCACGACGGCTCAGCGCCGCCAGGTGGTCGACCGCCTCGCTCGTCTTCGACGTGCGCAGCTCGCGCGCGAAGGTCGGGATGAACACCGCCAGCACGATGCCGACGAGGCACACGATCAGGGCGGCCTCGATGAGGGAGAGACCGGCGCTGCGGCGAGCGGCCACGAGCCGCCAGTGTGGACCGCGCCGCGCGCGGCGCAACGCTCAGCCCGGAGGGGTGAGGCGCCGGATCAGCGTCTCGGTCTGCCCCGCCCGGATGTTGACCGACACCGTCTCTCGGATGTCGAAGTCCGGGTTGATGAGCCGCACCTGGTGCCGCCCCGCGGGGAGCGAGATGTTCATCTGCGGCGTGTTCCCGATGAGCCGCCCGTCCACGTAGACCTGCGACCAGGGCGTCGTCTGCACGCGCAGCGTGCCGTTGCCGCCGCCCGTCGTGCCCCCACCGCCGCCACCAGGGTCGGTCTCGGTCTCGGTCTCCGTCTCGCTGCCGCCGGTCGCGACCTGCGTCCCGCCGCCGCGTCGCCCCCCCCCGCCAGTCCGCACGCGCTCGACGAGCTGCGCGTCGACGGTGTGGTTGGCCATTCCGGGCGCCGGGCTCAGCGCCTGCGTCCAGTCCTCGTACCCGACGCGCGCCATCTGAACGGTCCACTGGCTGCCGGACGTGTCGACCGCGTAGGTCACGGGCGTCTCGCCGACGCGGCGGGTCTCGCTCCCCCGGACGAGCGTCACGCGCGCCCCGCTCGGCGTGGAGTCGAAGCGCACGGACACCTGCCGCAGCGTGAGGACCGCGCGCGGGAGCTGGACCACCGTGTTGGCGGCGATGTCCACCTGTCCGGACCAGGGGGCGTAGTTGTCGAGCTCGGCGCGCACCGTCACGGTGCCCGGCGCGAGATCGGTGATGGTGACCGGCGTGCGCTGCGGCAGCTGCCGATCGCCGACGAAGACGAGCGCGCCGCTCGGCACCGTGTCGAGGTGGAACCCCGTGCCGGCCACCTCGGGCGGCGTCGTGCCCGTCGTGCCCGTCGTGCCGGATCCCGTTCCGCCAGCGCCGGTCGTCCCGGCCCCCCCCCCTTCCGGCGCCAGCGTCACCGCGGGGAGCTCGAGGGTCTGACCGCTCGCGAGGTTCACGCGCGTGGCCCACGTCTGGAAGCCGTGCTTGCGCACCTCGACCAGGTGCTCCCCGGGCTCGACGTTCGCGAGCAGGAACGGGCTCGACGTCGAGGAGGTGATCGGCTCGTTGTCGAGGTAGACGACGGCGTCCGGCGGGTTCGTCGCGAGGTGGATCACGCCCGGCTGCGAGCGCAGGAAGAACCACCAGGCGCCGGCGCCGATCAGGCCGAGCGCGAGCAGCGCCACGACCGCGAACGCGGCGATCATCCCGCCGGCGCCAGACGACTTGCGCTGTTGAGGGGGCGTGACCGCGGTCGGCTCCCGCATCGGCAGGGGCTCGGGCGGCAGGTCGTCGAAGG